>JAKAPZ010000014.1 GCA_021822985.1 Thermoplasmata archaeon
GAGATGATATTCTGATCAATATCTATTCCGGGAGCAATCTCACTGATTTCAATCCCATCAGAGGTCAGTTCCATTATGGCTCTTTCCGTTATGTATGTTATTTTCCTCTTCTGCATTGATGCCTGTTTGCCGCTGAAAAATATCCTGTACACATCGTTGACAAATTTTACTGTATCGCCGTCCTTGTTTATTTTCAACTTTCCGCTGGATATCTCGCAGTCTATTTTTCCGCCCATGAATTTACCCATGAAGAAAGTTGCAGGCGACCCCTGTGCTATGACTGGGAATCCGCCGGGGCCCGTGATCTTTCCGGGAATGTAGGATGGATTCACGTTTCCAAACCTGTCAACCTGGAGGAATCCAAGCGCTGCCATATCAATAATTCCGCCTTCATAATTAGAAAACATGTCTGGAATGGTGGACACTGCAAAGAACCCCTTGCAAACTCCGAAGTTCTCTCCAGACAGGGAGACTCCTCCCCAGGGACCGGATTCTACCACAGGTACTATGCGTTCTTCAAGGTGATTCTCATAAATGTATCTTCCAATTGATGCTGGAAGCCCTACACCAAGGTTTATCATGAGATGATCCTTGTTCCCCAGTGCTTTCATGAGCCTTCTTATGCCCTGCTGCACAATGATTTTACCCGCAACATCTAGTTCCTTTTCCTTCACGGAGAATTCAGGGCTCGCAATATAGCTGTTTCCTACTGAAACCTCCGGGTCGAAGGATACCTGCGGACTCTGGCAGTGATATTCCATTGGGGCCATTATTACGGTATCAACCAGGGGCCATGGTACCTCCACCTCATGTGGTGCCATCATTCCTCCATGCATTACCCTGTTCACCTGTGCAAACACTTTACCTGACCTCGGTTTTGCTTTTGTTGCCTGTGCCATTGTATGTACCGTTCCCCTGAAAGGCTCATCGGCCACTGAAAGATTTCCCTTGGAGTCTGATATTGAAGCTCTTATGAGTGCAAAATCCGGTTTGGGCCCTTCGAAGAACAGGGATTTCTGGCTGTCGACCTTTATCTCACTGATCTTGCAAAGATTTTGCTTTCTTGCAATCTGATTCAGCGTGCCACCCTGAAGTTCAGGATCCAGATATGTTCCGACACCTATCCTGCTCAAAAGTCCGGGTCTTCCTGATGCAACCTCCCTGAGCCAGTATGCAGTAACTCCTATGGGCCAGCTGTATATGGGCATCCTTTCTTCAAGGGCAATTTTCTGCAGATATTTTGAAAACCCAAGAAATGGAACAAGAATTCCTCTTATGAATTTCCTGTCATCGTTCTCATAAATATATTTCATGATAAGATCAAGGCCTCTGCCAGAAGCAGCCGGCAATGCATCGCACACAAGAAACAGGTCTGAGGGCTTTCCTGTTTTGATATATGTGTTCAAAAGCAAATTCATGAGGTATTCCGGTGTAGTTCCAAGATTGAAACCGGATATCGCAACAACAGAACCATCGGGAATAATTTCGGAAAAATCAGGATTTTCAAGGAATTCTGCTACCATTGTTATCTTAAAAATATGGTTCGTGAATATAGAAATGTTTGTGTTGACATGTCAGGCAGCAGATATATACAGAATATAATATGGAGAATAATAAAATTATCACATTATTCACTGCACAATTTGTATGAAGATTTGTGTGAAAATGTTAAAATAAAGTAAAACACTCTAATTTCATGAGCGAAAAAATAAAACTGAGATGGAACGGCCATGCGTGTTTTGATATGGAAGATCTGGAAACAGGGAAAAAACTGATTATCGATCCATTCATAGAAGGAAATCCCTCTGCAAAGATCAGGAAGGAGGATGTGAAAACAGACGTGGTAGTTGTGACACATGGACATTCCGATCATGTCGGAAGTGCACCATTCATATGCAAACAGAACAGTGCTCCTCTTGTGACCATGGTTGAGCTTGCATGGATGCTTGCCGAGAAAAATGAAGGTCTTCAGATTCATGACATTAACTTCAGCGGCACAGCAGATGTTGCAGGAATAAAGATAACTGCTGTACCTGCACTTCACTCATCCAGCTATGAAGGTGCATACGCCGGAAATCCGGGAGGAATGATTCTGGATTTTGGAGGGATAAGGATATATCATGCAGGAGACACGGGCCTTTTCAAGGATATGGAATTGATCGGTTCTGTCTACAGGCCTGATATTGCGATGCTGCCCATAGGGGGCCATTATACCATGTCACCACAGGACGCCGCTAAGGCAGTAACACTGATAAACCCGCACATAGCCATACCCATGCACTACAACACATTCCCGCCAATCACACAGGATCCAAAAATATTCAAAAATCTGGTTGAAAGCAACTCAAGGACAAAAGTCATAATACCTGCAATTGGTGAGGAAATTAAATTGGATTCAGTGAAATTGCATTCACATTGAATCTACTGTTCAAATTTTAATTGCATGGAAAGATTCACATCTTTCAATTTTTCCAGTTCGGCGTCTTCCAGTATGAATCTTCTAATATCGTCTTCCCTGCCTGTTATTCTTATTAATCTGGTTCTTCCGTACCTTCCAAGGCTCTTGAGCATGGTTCCAATTATTCCGTAGTCTTCCAGATCGCTGATGTAATCACTGATCCTTCTGGAGGTAAGCGGGGTGTATCCGAGCAAATTGCACATATTATTGTAATACATGCCCACCTCGCCGGTTGTTGCTGAGTTTGGATGAATCTGTGTGGACAGAATGACAGAATACAGGACTATCTTGGCATGCGTCGGAAGAGTCCTGACAGTATCCCTCAATATATCAGAATCAAGCTTTTCCCTTGCACGGTACACATAATCTCTTATGACCATGTCAGAAGAATCAAGCATTGCAAGTTCAATAGAAATTCTCATAAGATCTATTGCTTTTCTTGCATCACCATGTTCCTGGGCCCCTATGGCTGCGCATAAGTTTATTGCAGCCTCCTCATACTGTTCGGGCTTAAGGATTGAAGAGACCCTTGGCAATAAAATATCCTTCAGCTGATCTGCATTGTAAGGATGGAAAATTACAGAATCCCTGCTTAATCTGCTCTTAACCCTTGGATCAAGTTTTTCGTAGAAAGATGTGTCATTTGTAATTCCCACGACAATTCCCAAAACGCCGGGGGTTTCATCAATGAGCTTGAGGATGACATAGAGGGAATCTCCCCCATTCTTTTCAACCAACTTGTCAATTTCATCCAGTATCACAATCAGAGACATTCCTGCTTTTATCATCGAATTCATAAGTTCGTCATAAATCCTGTCCAGAGGCCATCCGGAAACAGGCACATTCTCCGCTCCCGGAACATTCTTGGCAATGTTCACCATGATGGAATATGGGGAATCATAAGCCTGACAATTTATGTAGGATATGATCAGTTTTTCTCCCAATTTCTCATGAAGTTTAGAAGTCACGTATTTAGTGACAGAGGTCTTTCCCGTGCCCGTTTTTCCATAAACCAGAAGATGATTTGTTTTCATACCAATGAGAATGCCTCTCATGGAGTTTACCATCTTCTCGATCTGTTCTTCCCTGTGAGGGAAGGAATCCGGCTCGTGCGATGCAGTCAAAATAGAAATGTCACCTTTCAGAGGTATTGTTTGAACAGAATATTTATCAAATGGATTCAACAGGTCACCAACAATTTCCGTAAATTATAAGAATAGAAAAGGATTTTTAATACCAATATGATCAATCTATGAGAACCGACATTGATCTATTTAGAAAATGGTCTCATGTCTATATTTAATTCTCCAAGTATTTTGCCGACAAGGTACATGGAACCCGTAACCAGGGTAAAATCATTCCGTGAAACCGAATATTCATAAGCTTCCATGGGGTCATCAATAACCTTCACATTTTTGAAAATTCCCTGTGCAATCATACTGAGTTTCTCAGGGGATTGTGCTCTCTGTGGTTCTTCGGGAGTTGTCAGTATTATGCTGTCAGAACATTTTGATATGTTATGCAGATAAGAATAATGATCCTTGTCTGAGAGCATTCCCACAAGAAGAACTGGTTTCCTGCTGTAAATATCCCTCACGGAAGAAGCAAGCGTAGTTGCTGCAGGCGGGTTGTGGCTGGCGTCGACAACAACGAGCGGATCTCTGCTTATGGTCTGCAGTCTGCCGGGCCATCTGGTATTATTCATACCTTCCTCCATCTGTTTCCTGTTCGGAGGTTCTCCAGAATTTTCAAGGGCAGAAATTGCAGTGCAGGCGTTTTCAACCTGGAATTTACCGGGCAAATTGAGTGTTATGTCATATTCCTCATTTGGTGTTATTGCCCTAAAAGTTGTTTCAAAATCATTAAACTGGAGATCTTTCACAGTCACATATTCCCATGCACGGATAATCCTGGAATTCCTCATTTTGCAAATTCTGTCCAGTTCCTTGTACGGTTCCGGTTTTTTCTCCCCAGTCACAAGCGGTTTTCCTTCCTTTATTATTCCGCCCTTTTCCCTTGCGATATCCATCAGGGTTGTACCAAGTCTGTCGGTGTGTTCATACCCTATCCGGGTAACGACCGATATTTCCGGAGTAATCACATTCGTCGCATCAAGCCTTCCACCCAGCCCAACTTCAATGGAGGCCCATTCCATATTGGTGTTTTTAAAATGCTGAAAGGCCATTTCCGTTGTTATTTCAAAGAAAGTTGGATTCCTGTTATCCTTCAAGCCGGATTCTACGAAGGGCATATAATATCTGTAAAGCGATTCGATTTCCTCATCAGAAATGAATCGATCCTGGGACATTATCCTCTCATTGAATTCAATCAGATGAGGGGATGTATAAAGGCCAGTCCTTTTTTTTAATCTCATAACGTTGAATATCAACGAAGAAACAGATCCCTTTCCGTTTGAGCCAGTTATATGAATATTCTTGTAAGATTCATGAGGTTTCCCGAATAGAGCATCATAATTCCTCATCGGAATAAGATCATATTTTATTCCCTCTCTCTTCAGGCGATAGATAAATTCGAGAACATCTTCTTTCAAGCAGATGGTAAGTTTATCCTAATATATAGAAGTGATTACTTTGTCTCTTCAGACTTAGAAATCCGTTAAATAGTAGTGTCCGGATCATATTGTATGCCAAGGAATCTGGAGTGTGAACTGTGTGGCAAAGAATTTCAGTGCTGCACACCTTCCGTGTGCTGGTGCTCAAAAGTCAAAGCAGGCAGTAAGAGATTAGCTGAACTGTCAGAAATTGCGGAAGATTGTGTCTGCGAAAACTGCCTGAATGGTTAGGAAACGCATTTCTTTCGACATCGCTTAAAATGTTAATATTTTATAGTGTGAAGTATTTGTTAAACATGGAAAACGATATCATTGAGGAAATGACAAAATACAGAACTTTTGATGGGCATGAATTGGACCTATTTCATGCGCATCCCAAAACGGGCTCAAAAGGAAATATTATGGTGGTTTCGGAAATATGGGGTCTGACGAAATTTCTGAAGAATTTCAGCAAAAGACTTGCCCAACTGGGATATGATTCTCTTGCTCCGGATTTTTACTCCCGCCCGGATGACAGGAACGTTTTCACCGAAGAAAACATAATGGATGCAATGAGGCCCCTATGGGCTCTGCCTGAGGATAAGCGAAGGGATCCTGAAGCACTGAAAACAATTATGTCAAAATTCTCTGAAAATGGAAGAAAAATATTCAATTCCGTAGTTCAGGGTAGGGAAGAGAGGCAGAAAACCATGATCAGGGATCTGGAAGCACTTTATGATATTTACAGTAAAAATGGCATGAAAATGGGTATAGTCGGATTCTGCATGGGTGGAGGTCTTTCATTCCAGGTTTCAACACAAAAGAAATTTGATGCTACAGTGGTGTTTTACGGTGCAAGTCCAAAAAACATTGACGATATTAAGAATATCAGCGGTGCAGTTCTTGGAATTTACGCAGGTGAAGATGGGAGCATTAATGCGACACTTGATCAGGTTGTATCCAGAATGGTTCAATACAAGAAAGATTTCGAGATGAAACTTTATCCCGGAACATATCATGCATTCTTCAACGATACGGGAATGAGCTATCACAGGGAAGCATCTGATGATGCATGGGAAAAGGTGAAAGCATTTTATGGGAGGTACATTCCATGAGTGCTGAAGATTCAAATGAGGGAATTTTCGACGGATGTTTCTACGTATGGGTCAACGTGACCGAAAAATACATGTCGAAAGACGAAAAGAAAAAATTCAACGACTATGAGAAATCTGAAAATGAAAAATCATGAACTGGATTCTGCCCATATTAGGATACAGTCCAGCTTCTCATAATTTTTTGTGTGATGTGAATACATTCTTGGAATGGTCAGTCTGATTCTTTCCTCCCTGAGGACTTTTCCTCTCTTCCTTACATAATCCATGATAAAATCCCTATTCCTGTAATTGTGCAAAAGGTATATATTCCGGCAGTTATTGAAAATAGTATCCAGGAATGGAAGATCAGAATCACGTATCACTGCTCCAAAGGGTGGATTGCAGAGTGCAGTGTCAAATTTTTCGCTTACCCCGGAAATATTCTTAATTTCAATTCTGCAGTTACTGTAGTTCCTTAAATTTGTTCTCAGAACCGTGAGCTGATCAGGATCGATTTCCACGGCAACCACTTCCTCTGCACCAAGCATCAAAGCAGAATAGGATAAGACTCCCATCCCTGCTCCAGCATCCAGGATTTTTCTCCCCTCGATATTTCCATCAATCGCAGCCTGAAAAACCAAATAAGATGCAGATGAAGGATCAGTCGGATACTGTTCAAGATAATTTTTTGGATTTTTAAAAGTAAGAAGTTTTGAAAGAGTTATTTCAACTTTTTTCTTGGTTATATTACTCTTCAGAAGCTCCCCCGCCGACAGAGATATCAATGACATTCTTTGCCATTTTCTTTGAGGATTCAAGATCCATTCCTCTGTCCACCAGGAGTTTTTCAATCTTTCTCATTGCCCTCTGTTTTTTCCAGGTACCGCCCTCATGAGCAGCTATAACAATGTACCTTGCAATTTCCCTGTCCACATTTATTCCAAAACGCTCTCTCATTTTAATCTGCCATAAGGGTATGAGGATCTCAGGAATATTACGTAAATTATTGCTCTGCCTTCTCTTTGCGATGATACTGTCTACTTTCTTCCTATCATTCAAAGGCATGTTTACCGATAACATCCATATAATTAAATATAACGTTTCACCGTTATACTATAAAAAATATTAAAGTGGAACAATTCTGACTATGTTGCTTCCCCTTATAATAACAGAGCCAAGTTTTCTCGTGGTTTCATTTCCAATCTCTTCCACGTCATCCATGACCATGTTCATGTACTCGTCATATCCAGTAAGAAGTCCTTCCATTGTTCTGTTATCCTTAAGCAGCAGCGATATTTTCTTGTTAAGGTTTTCCTCAAGCAGTTTCATCGGCATCATATTTCTTCATCCTCTCAATTGTATTCATCTTCGTCTAATTCTTCTCTCTTCATTATGAACTGAACCAGGCCCCTGACAATCTCCTTCATGTCGTCCAGTTCCTTTTTTATCGTGCTCAGTTCCCGGCTCATCCTCTCTATTTCCTTTACGTTAGTGTTGTTAACCATTATTTCACCTTAAATTTTTAAATTTCCGTAATCAGGTGCAATTTTTCTGTTTTCGGTTCTCTGGCAGTTTTCACAGTAAAGCTCGGAGTTAACAAGCACCATGACATTCCTGCATCTTGTGCATCTTGTTTTAAGGACACCAAGATTTGCTCCATGAATGGTCAGTTCAAGGTTCTGTCCCACCCTGATTACCTTTGCCCTTATTAGATCACCGGTTCTTACACTGAGTGGGGGCCCATCTTCTCTTCTTCCTCCACCGGTTCTGATGTATCCTTCTGCGTTACATGATGCAATTTCATGACCTTTCTGAACACCTGCTACAGAAATTATGATCTGTCTCTGGTCATTTTTTGTTATCTGCCCATACACGATGTCGCCATTGAAAAATTTCAATTTTTTCTTTGTGCCATCTATAGACATCAGGAATCTTGAATCATTCTTCACAACGTTTCCCGGAACCAGGGCAATAAGTTTCCCACCTATTTCAGCAACATTCTTCCCTGGAACATATTCTTCAGCAAATCCGATGCTGTCTCCCGGCAGAACGTAAATTTCTTCCTCTGCACTCATTTCAATCAACTGACTGGTTCATAATCTTACGGTATTTATTAATGTTTTGAATAAACACACCTATAATAATTAAAATTTAAATTTCAGCAGCCTCATTCTTTCCTTTGAAGGACTTGCAATAACATGGAAGTTTTAACTAACAGTATAATATTCACAATGGTGATCAAGTCACAGAAATTCTATGCCTTTGCAAGGTCCGGAATATTGGAGAAAGAATCAGGATCAATACAGTTTCCAATGGTCTTATCCCATGATGATTTGGTTTCTGGCTTTGAAAATTTTACAATTGCAGGTGAAATTTGCGAAAGGAAGGAGATTGGGAATGGAAGCGAAGCGATCACTTATCTCGAAAGTGAAAATTTTATAGTTTTGCAGGGCGTATTGCAGAACAGAATAGGGGCATCTTCCCTGATTAGCACTGTAATGAGGGCAAAGGAATTATTGGGATACAACAAGCTTCTATATGTTCCCGGAATTTCAGATCCATACATAATTCCAGCAATGTTCTATCTGGGTGTGGATGTTTTTGATGATCTTGCTGCACAGATTGAGGGAGTAAACCACACGTCATACACAACGTTCGGAAGGGTCAAGGTAGAAAAGGATTCGTCCCTTGAAAACAGCGAATTTTTAAGAAAGGAGGTTGAACTCCTCGGAATTGCCTGCGAGAATGACATGTTAATTGAGGCTGTTGAGAAATTCAACGTTTCTCATAAAAATACTGAAATATTAAGAAAATTGCAGAATAATCATTATGAAAAATATGAAAACATGTATCCACGGGCAACTCCTGCAATTTTTGCAGGAACTTTGAACTCACTTGGGAGGCCGGACATTGTCAGATATAACAGGTATATAAGAGAAGAGTATGCCAAACCCAACAATGCCAGAGTCGCTCTGTTCATACCATGCTCTGCCAAAAAGCCATATTCACATTCAAGATCTCATATGGCTCTTATAGAAGCCATAGGGAAGTACAGGAAATATGTTCATGAAATCATAGTTTCCTCTCCAATTGCCTTGGTGCCAAGAGACCTTGAAGAGGCTTACCCTCCTGCGTTTTATGATATACCTGTCACAGGAAAGTGGTACTATGAGGAGATTGAGAGCATACGGAAATCCATGGAATCCTTCACAAGGAGAAACGCATACGAATCCATCATTTTCTTCCTGCCAGAAGACATGAAATTCATTGAGGACTTCAACATGCCCAATTCCGAATTCATAACTTGGGACAAGAAAAAAGAAAATCCCTTTGATGTTCTTCTGGAGAGACTTAGTTCTATTAATATGGATACCGGCCCCAGAAGAGATTATCTCATGGAAAAACTTTCATCTGTTGCTGCTTACCAATTTGGCAACTGGATAGTTCCATATATACAGAAAATGAAATTAATCAAGTCATATAACCAGTTCATGCTTTCCAGTTCAGGAAAACCTAACCTCATTTATAATGAAAAACATGGAAAACTGACAATAAACAGGGAGGGGGCCTGGATGTTTCTTAAGGAATCAAAATTCTGCGTGGAGATAGATAATTTCCGCCCAACAGCATCTGTCTATGGTATGGGTGTATTGGGGTCAACACCTGAAGTCAGGAGGGAGGACGAGGTCGTCGTTCATCACAATGGTGAGTTCCGCGGTGTTGGGGTTGCAAAGATGCCTCATGATCTTCTGGGAAAAGTCAAGAAGGGAATCGCAATAAAAATGAGGAATTAAGAATCATATATTATCAAAATAGACCCGTTTCAATCCCATCATCTTCATTCAAGTTTCGCAATTATTTTTATTATTCTGATTTTGATGCTTTTAACAATATGATATTTTATTCAAACCACAGATTATATCTTTATGCCTTCTCAGGTGTTTTTCTATTTTTTCCATGATCTTTAATCATTTCCAAAATTCATTAACATTTTGAAAGTATAGAAATGAATTTTCAAGCAGTGAACCTATAATATGAAAACAATATTATGCCAAAAGTACCAATAATTTTATTACGCCGTTACCATTGTTAACTAATCATGGCTGAGATCAACCCGAAGTTCATCGCTGCAATAATAATTGCCGCCATTCTGATAGCATCGGGCATATATTATTTTCATGCTGATTATAATGCCAAACCATACGAGAAACTGAACTTCAAATTTTTTGTCGGAGAGGTTCCAATGCTGGCGTTCAATCAGATGGGTTCTTCAGCATCGCCAATTGGCAATGCAACTATCAACGTTTCAGGAACTATTTCAACATCCAGTGGCCCTTTGAAATATTCCACAGTCTATGTTTATGACTTTCCATGGGTGGTCGCTGTTAATACTAATGCATTTGGGTACTACTATTTTACATTCCTTATGTACGGAACTTTTACAATCGGATATAAGGCAAGTGGTTACACGACAACATATAAGACATTCACCATGCTTAATGGAAATTCTCTTAAAGAGAACGTATTTCTCAGGCCAGCAGAGATATATAACGTTTCAGGGGACACCTTAAACGTCTCAGGAACTGATATTCATGGTGTTAACATAGTTTTCCACAGCTTCTTTGGTTCGTATCAGACTATTTCAAGCAAAATCGGAAATTATACAAACCCTGTCCAGAATGGAACTTATATGATCTTAACATACAAGAATGGGTATAATACTACACCAAAACCAAGATTTGTGAATGTTACTGGTTCAATTATTAACAATTACAATCTTGTGATGAACAGGACCAATTCCAGCACTTTTTACATCAGTGGCATTGTTCTTAACCTTCTTAGAGTTCCAATAGCAGGAGCAAAAGTTCAGGATACGGCGTTAACTCCAAAGGGCCCCGTACCTGCCCTCTCGGTATATACCAATGCAAAAGGTTTCTATATAATTCCCGTGCCTGGCGGTTTTAACAATCTGACTTTTACGGATGTTGCTTTTCTGGAGAACAGTACAGGGAAAATTTTTGTGGCTTCCAACATGACTGAAAATATGGTGTTGATCAGCAGGGATCCATTTACCACTTCAGGCATTGGCCCCACTGGTCTTTCTTTCCTGCCCTCATTCATGCAGGCTGAAGGATTGAATTACCTGAAAGGAAACACATCCTCAGTGGGTTTTGCATCAGGAAAGTCCTCTGTAAATTTCGACATAATAGTCCTCAATTCCTTCTATCACATTTCTCCACAGAACAGTTCGTTCTTTTCTGGCATGACTGGGGCAATCGCAGGCAATTTCAATGGCACAATTTATTATGAGCCGATCAGTGTCAAAAACATAAATGGGCTCATCAATGCCTCATCTTATTATGCAGGTTCATTCAATATAGTTCTATACCTGAATGGTTTCAATATTGCTGAGGCTTCACAGAACATTCCATCTGCCACTGCATATTCTACCGTTTTGACGCCATTGCCCGGGCAGTATTTCAGGACAACCCTCAATGCAACCAACTCAATAACGGGCCAGAAACTCTCATTCACCAATGATACACTTTTAGAAAACGGCCTTCCTGTCAACTTCTCCGCTTATTCGAACACATCCACATTCTATTATTTCATTGATACTTCACAGGCTTACTCTATATCACTTAGTTATTATGTCAGTGAAATTGGATTCATAAACGGAACAAAATCTATTATAGTTCTTAGCACAAATCCAACATATGGGAGCAAAACAGGTGCGGTCAACATCACCATTTCCATGATACCTGCCAGAAGCATAGGAATGGGTTTCATCAACACAACGAGAATCCTTCCAGGAATTTCCCAGAGTGCCATATCATCGAAGTTGGCTGATGTCCAGACTTCAAATATCATGAACACCGGAAATGCAACGTATGAGGTCAGCCTCTCATCGGAAACAACTGGTGAGGCTGGATTCCAATTCATAATTTACACTGAAATCAATGGTTATGTTTATTCCAAAGTCGTCAACTTCAGCAATAAAATCAATACAACTTTGAATTTCAGCGGATTCTACCTCGGAGATTTTAACGCAATAGTTGTAGGGCAGATGTGGAGGAGTTCCGATTATTCATATACTTTCGTTTACGGGCAGAAAATTTATGCATTGAATACCAACCCTCTTTTTGCCAGGAATGTTTCATCTGCAAACATTTCTTTAGAAAGCAAATTAAGCAAAGACTTTGATTTATACAATCATGATCAAAATCTCAGCATTCCAGTTGCAGGCATATGGATTGGAGTATATTCCATAACGATGAACTGGTCTGCTGTAAAAAGCAACATTACTGGAACGCATTATGCATATTATCTTCCACTGAACAGTGTTTATTCAATCAAATATTCACATTCCTCGTATATTTCGAACAGCACTTCTTTCTCTATAGCAAAACAGAAAGGCATTAATGTTTCAATGTACGTCAATTCATATGGCTCTATTGCCGTAGTGAACACATCAGTGAACACAACAATCGATCTGCATCAGAGCAATGGGGTATACATATCATACAATTTTGCCACGGGAAAGGGAAACACTTCATATATTATAGGGGACAACTCACAGCCCATTTATTATACTATCACGGTAGATCACATAACTTTCACGACAACGCCATTGCTGTTGACAAAGGCCAAGCCACTGAACATCGAGAACATAACACTTGTAGCCGGAGTAAAAATCGCAAACCTGACTCCAAGCACAAGTGGCACCACGATCTATAACAACTCTGCAGGCAAACCAACTAACGAGTTTGTAATTACAAACGTATCATTCTGGTCGGAAGCATTATCATCAGGCACTCTTGTAAAATCCAAGCCATACAATCTGACAACAGGGGGGTATCTGAAAATATTAAGCACAGACTTTTCTCCCGCTTCATATCCTGCATCATACATCAACAATATAAACCTCCTTTACGATTCCACTACGATACCACTCAATATGACTATATACCTTGGCAATAATGGTGTGCCTGAGGATGTGATGGCTTACTATGGATACAATTATGCAGTTGGCAATGGCATTGTGAAAGCAGAATGAAGAGCACTTCAGGGTGTGAAAAATATGGATGATGACAGAAAAGAAAAAATGAATGTGACCAAGAAGAAAATTCTTTCCTTTTTGGGGCCAAGGAGATTTAGGGAAGAGACAGTAGTGAATATTAGGACGATCACCGAAATACCGCCCATTATAGATGTGAGGCAGAAATTCGGAAACGGCAACTATATCGGTGCGATTAATTCTGCTATGGAATATATCGAGAATGACATAAGCCGGTTTTTCAATGTGCAGTTCAACAAAAAATACACAACTCTTTACAATCTCTATAAGCAGTTGGCAGGATTTGAAAAGGACATCAGCCTGGATATCATAATAGATAAGGAAAGTTTCGTCATAGAAACAAGCCAGATAGATATTCCGAAGGAAACGAAGCAGGAAAACCTTCTTTCATCCCTCAGGAAATTTGGCATATTCATTTACGATGTCTACAATCCTATGAGATATGCAAGGAAGATGGAATTAAGCATTGATGACATAGTTAAAAGAATGGTGGATATTTACAGCTACATGGATCTCAAGGAGATATATTTCCCTGATTCAAGGACAAGAAGATAATGGCGGCAACTGGCATAGAAGGTTCCATAATCACTTTTTTCCTATACCTGATTCAGAACCCGTTCAATGACTTCAGGTTTCTGATCCCTCTAAGCCTTGCTCTTGCATATGGCTTTGTCCTGAGGCATAATTCCTCGAAAAATAAAATAGAATACAATCCAAATTTATCGCAGTCCAAGGAACCATTTTCGATTCCGGATGATTATCTTAACAAGGAGATGTTGTATGTGACGAATCTAGATGTTGATCACGTAGTGAATATGATGTATAAAAGTTCAAAAGAAATCAGGAGCCTTGCCCGCTATATTTCCAGCAACCGCTCCAGGTACCGCAGGATAAAGTATAGGCTGGGATATACGCAATCCAAAAGAAGGAAAGAAAAGCTGGAGAAGAGAATGGGCGAATGCGCAAAAAATATCCTCAATGCATACAGCCAGTTGAGGAAAATCACAATGGATATTGAATTGGAAGAAAAGGGGGTTTAAAAAATGGGTATAGACACAAAAGATTTGATGTATATAAGAAACAGCGTGAAATCGATCACAGATGAGATAGGGAGAAAGATCATAGGATCCCAGAATACCATCAAGTTTATGTTCATAGCCATGACAAGCAGCAACCACATACTTCTGGAAGGTGTGCCCGGGCTTGCAAAAACGCTCATCGCAAATGAATTTGCTTCACACCTCAAGATGCCATTCAAGAGGATACAGTTCACCCCTGATATGCTTCCTTCAGACATAACAGGAAACATCATATTCAATCTCGAAACAAGAAAGCTTGAATTCAGGGAGGGGCCAATTTTCACAAATGTGTTGCTTGCTGATGAGATCAACAGGACACCTTCCAAGGTCCAGTCTGCACTTCTAGAATCCATGGAAGAGAAACATGTCTCCGTTGGTGGAACCACTTATGAACTTCCAAAGCCTTTCTTTGTGGTTGCGACACAGAATCCTATAGAGCAGGAGGGAACATTCCCGCTTGCCGAGGCCCTTATGGACAGGTTTCTCTTCAGGGTTATCCTGAAATATCCAAAGAGGGATGAAGAGGTAAGGATCCTGAACAGAAATCTTTCACAAAAATCAAATCCCACTTACATAGATCCTGAATTCATGATGAAAATGAGGGATATGGTGGATTCAGTCTATGTATCAGACGACATGAAAGTATACATGGTAGATCTGATGAGAAGGACAAGGGAGAACAATAAGGTGTATGTGGGGGCCAGCCCAAGGACTACTGCAAAGCTTCTAAATGCTGCAAGATCCTGTGCACTGATTCATGGAAGGGATTTTATAGTCCCCGAAGACATATACTACATAGCAAACGCACTTCTGAATCACAGGCTGATCCTGAAACCTGAAGCACTCATAGATTCTGCTGAGACCGGAACTGACACGGCAATGAAGATAGTCGATGAAATTCTTGGAGAGGTGCCTGCTCCACAATGATGAAGAAAATGGCGTTTGGCGTACTGGCAGCACTTTATGGGGGATTGTTTGAATCATTCATATATGGGCTATACGGCTACCAGATACTCACGTTCATTTTCATGGCACTGATTATTACTGTGTGTGCAGATATAATCATACTTCACAGATACGCTCAGGAAACTGTTTCAAAAATAGAGGCCTCAAGAAGAATGGGCAAGGAAGAGATGAAGAAGGGCGACAAGATAAGAGTTGAGCTCACCTTTACGAACAGGACAAAGAGAAACATGCATTTCTTTTTCTTTGATCATATTCCCGATGCCTTTACCATATCTGGTGATTACCAGGGCAAGATCAATCTTAAGCCAGGCGCTTCAACTACGAAGATATACCATATAGTCCCCGGAATTATAGGGAAATATTCATTGGGCCCCATAAAGATAGTTGCCTCGGACGGACTGGGGTTGGCTTACGTTGATCTTTCAGTGGAGAAATACAATTACCCGAAAGTTGCTCCGTCCTCAAAGGATGTTTTCATGGAGAGGAGCGAAAGGATGAGCAACATGATATTCACCACTGGATTGCATTACTCCAGGAAAGCAGGACAGGGTTATGATTTCTATGGAATCAGGCAGTATTCGGAATCAGATGATATGAGGCACCTTGCCTGGAACAGGTACAATATTAATGGAAACGATGACCTTTTCGCAAAGGAATGGGAGGAAGACAGGCAGATAGATGTTGTATTCTGCATTGATTACAGCATCGGCAGCAATTCCGGACATGGTGTTTTAAGGATGTACGACACACTTGTTTCCGCAGCAATCAACAGTGCATATGCAGTAAGGAAGAACGCGGACAAGGTTGGGTTCATCATCTTTTCAACCGCACATAACTATTACATCCCATGCACTTCAAGAAAAGACTCAATTGAAAAATTTGAAAAGATCACTTCAAACATCCGCCCGGAGGGAACGTTCTCAATGGATGCCCTTAATGTGTATGTCAAAAAATGTGTCAAGAAGAACGCAATGGTATTTGTGTACTCTTCCCCTTCTTATGGCAAATTCACAGGCCATGAAGATCCAAAATTCATGAATATACAGAAGCAGGAATATTACTACATAATGAATCCCGAAGGATTTTATCCCATGCCAGATTCAGACAGCCTTGTATGGTACAGGAAGGGGGTAATTGAGAATGAGACCGAGAGCATCAAGAAATCAGTCTATTCCATACGAAGTTTTGGGATAAACGCTAGAATGGTCACGAAGAACAGTATATTCACTACAACCATGTCTGATTACATCAACGGCAGGGAAGGAAACAGGGGTGCATGATGGACAGAAATGACGTTTATGGATACATATTTAATGCAATGATAATGATGCCCCCAATAGCAATGTTCGCATATGCTGCGCCGATTGAAGCAGTATACTGGCAATGGTGGGCCCCCGTTTTCTTCATTCTGCCAGTGGTAAAATATTTCTCACCAGGTAGGATCCGCCCATACGTTTACCAGGTTGCGCTTATCTCCGTGCTGATATATATGATGGTCGGGCAGATCAGGATTGTGTTCGGATACACGTTCTTTCCGTTCTACCTTGATAACTTCACACCATATGACTTCACACTGCAGTTCATTTTTACCCTAGGGACTGCCATAGCATTCCCTGTGATTTTCGAGGGAGTTCTTGCAAAAAAAGTACAGAAAACTCTTGCCTATATGATCTGGGCCTCTGCTTCAACCATATATTTCATCACTGCAGTGGCAATCTCTCCATTCTTCTCTGCATCCATAACATCCACGCTTACTTCAGCAGCACCCGGATTTCCGCTTGCAAACGCATCAGGAATCCTTTATGCGTACGAGGTCACCGGGGATCTTATTTACATCAATATTTACCTGTTATTCACACAGGGGTATGAATTCATCACGCTGATTCTTAAACCGTCTGCTGAGATACTGGATATACTTATGGTTTCATTCATAATTTCTGCAATAGGATTCATTTCAAAACTCAGGATAAGCAATACTCCTGAACACAGGGCCCCGCTGGAAGACATGGCATATCCGCTCATTATTGGTGGCACATTGGCACTTGCCATCACTCTTATTGTGAACCAGGTATCCTCCACATACTATGGCTTCATGATCATAACGGTGATTCTTGTTGTGCTCACTTCATATACAAAGCATCTGGACAGAAAGAAAAATTACGAGGTTAAAATTAAGGGTAATGATGAAAGATCTGACAGTTGAGGACGTTAATTATTTTTCACATGACATGAAAAGATTCATTCATGGGAACATACACATCAGGGACGGTGTTATCGGGAAACTTGAAGAGACCGAAGGAGTTTCCGGAAATTATGTCATACCGGGATTTGTGAATACCCATTCTCATGTTGCAATGTCCCGGTTCAGGGGCCATCTTGACGACATGAACCTTGAGCAGTTCCTTCAGAAAACATTCAGGATGGATTCAGAAAGGACTGAGGAAGACATCTACCATTCCTCAGTAGCAGGCATATATGAGATGCTCATGAATGGAATCACATCCTTCATTGATCTTTATTATTCTGAAGATATCATATTCAGGGCAGTGGAAGAAATGGGAATAAGGGGATTCCTTTCGTGGGTAACGCTGGACAGGAACATGACAACCCAAAAGGGGGATCCGCTTGACAACTGTGAATCATTCATAAAAGAATTCAGCGGAAGGAACAGGCTAATTTCACCGTCTGCAGGAATACAGGGAGTCTATGTTGCCTCCCATGACACAATTAAATCAGCAGGGCAAATCGCAAAGAATCATGGAACAATTCTTCATATGCATGCTTCCGAGACAAGGAAGGAGGTGTACGACTTCATGGGAAAAACTGGCAAAAGGCCTATTCAGTATCTTCTGGACAATGAACTGATTGGCAGCAATGCCAATGCAGCACACTGCGTATGGATTACAAAGGAAGAGGTGGAAAAACTCGGGAAGGCAAAGGTCAATGTTTCATGGAATTCTGTGAGCAACCATAAGCTTGCTGTGGGTGGGGTGCCCCCTGTTCCCGAACTGATGGAAGCAGGAGCAAATGTCACCATTGGAACGGACAGCAACGGAAGCAACAATTCCCTGAATATACTTGAAACTGCAAAATCAGGGGCCCTTGCTGTAAAAAATGGAAGGTGGGACGCATCACTCATCAGGGCAGAGGATGTTTTCGACATGCTAACAGTGAATGGCGGAAGGGCCTGCGGAGTGGATGGCCTGGGAACAATTTCTGAGAAAGCTCCTGCAGATCTGCTGATTATTGACAGGGAGCATTATTCGATGCAGCCATACGGAAATGAGAGAATTATCAGGAATATAGTCTACAGCATGGGCCCTTCTGCCATAGATGGGATCATGATCGGCGGTAAATGGATAAGGAAGAATGGAAAAATGGACAGCGAAATTGAGGAAAAATTCAGGAAATCCCTGAAATGGATAAACCAGAATTTCCATTCATCATAATTTTCTTCTGTAGTTCTGGAGCCAGCTCAGATCGCTGTTGTATATTTTTCTTATGTCATCCAGATCATAGTAAAGCATTGCGAGCCTTTCCAGCCCGAGGCCCCATGCAATCACGTTATGCTTCAGCCCCAGCATTCTGTTCACTTCCGGCCTGATGATTCCTGAGCCGCCCATCTCCATCTCTTTCCCGTTGATCTCCACCACTACATCCATGCTTGGCTCCGTGTAAGGATAATATGAAGGTATCAGTTCCACACGGTCAAAACCGAGTTCAGTGTAAAATTTCCTGAGTACCCACTTGAGGGTCTGGATCGTTGCCTTGGGCGAATGAATTACCCCCTCAACCTGGTGAAATTCTGCAAGGTGTTTCCAGTCCATGCTCTCATGCCTGAAAATTCTGTCCACGGAGAAGAGGGCCTGATCCTTTTTCGGAAACTTATGCAGATGCCTCATGGTGCTTGCAGTGGTATGTGTCCTCAGGAGGTATTTCTCTGCCTCTTCCGGGGACCATTTGTATCCCCATCCTGAATATCCCCTGAATCCATGCTCATGCACATTTCCAATCTTCCTGAACAGCTTTATATCTTCTTCATCAGGATTTTTCCAATGATTTTCAATGAAGAATGTATCCTGCATATCTCTTGCAGGGTGATTTTGCGGTATGAAGAGAGCATCCATGTTCCAGCCTGCGCTTTCAATATAATCATCCCTGATCTCCTCAAAGCCGAGGGATATGAAAATCTGCCTGACTTCATTGATGAGGGTTCTTAGGGGGTGTTCCGTATTTTTCTTAACACTTATTCCATGCATATTCAGATCGTATGATCTGAATCCTTTCTCCCTGTAACTTTCATCAAGTATGATATCTCTGGTAATCTGTCCGATTCCTGAACTATCCCCGAGATTTGAGACTGTTTCACTGCCAAGTTTGTTTATGGATACAAACCTTATTTTCTGTGTTTTCTTTTCGATCATTCCGCTTCTTTTCAGAAGAAGATCCACCTGTTCTTTCTCCCCTTCAGTGAAATTTTCCTGTCCCAGGATAATTTTGTGGAGTGCAGACTGCCTGTCGTTCAATATCTTTTCGATGTTTGAATCTGTATCTTTCAGGAAGCCGTTTACGGGTTTGATACCAAGCCTTGAAAGTTGGGCAATGGCTATCTTTCCTGAAGCATCGCCCAGTATACTGTTGACCTCATCAATGCTCATCTGCCGGTTTCCGGCCAATTTTCTGTAAATGACAAGTTCCGGAAGGCCTTTTTCTTCATAGCCATGAGCTTCCCTGCCGGGAATAAACTGTATATTATCTTCAAGCCTGACAGTGATAAGATTTTTCTTTTCAAGCCAGGAAATGGAACTTCTAACTTTCTCCCTTGCCATCCCTCCCGGAGAAATGTTCTCTTCCTTCATCTCTCCTGAGTGAGCCAGGTGCCTCAGCACTTCAGATTCTTCATAACTCAGTTCCACGTCTGTAAAGTCATATTGCATTAAAAAAGTTATGTGCTTTGAGACCCCGGGCAATTCTTTTGCAATTCAAAATCATAAGATAACTTCATCATCATTATATTGGAAAGAAAGATATGCACAAACTTGAAAGAAATAATGGTTGACAAAAACGTATACTTTACAGATCTTTACTGTATATACCTTTCAGACCTCCAGGCAGCTGTCATATCTGATCTGCACCTTGGCTTTGAGGAGGAGATGAACATGAACGGACTCTTTCTTCCCAAACTCCAGAGGGATCATGTTGAAGGCATTGTCCAGAACATAATTGACAGATACTCGCCAGAGAAGATCATAATCAATGGTGATTTCAAGCAGGAATTCAGGAGGAATCTCTCCCAGGAATGGGATGACGTGATTCATTTTATAGATCGATTTTCAGCTGAAACAGAACTCATATTCGTCAGGGGAAACCATGACAATTATCTTCAGACGATTTTGAGCAGAAGAAATATCCTTCAGATGGATTTTTACGAGGACGAAAATTATTTCATATATCATGGGGACAAAGACAGGGGGCTTAAGAAAACAACAATTCTGGGCCATGAGCATCCATCCCTTGTGTTGAGGGACAGGGTGGGCGGAATTTACAAAATACCTGCCTTTGTTTACAACAGGGAAAGCAGAATCGCAATCACGCCTGCGATGAGCCTTTTTTCTTCAGGGACAGACATTACACAGTCTCTACTCAGCGAGGAGCATTTCACTCCTGTTCTGAAGAAAGTTAACACCAGAGATTTCAGAGTGTTTGGTATAACCGATGATTTTGGTCTTGTTGATTTTGGCTTTCTGTCTGATCTTCATGATCGGGCGCAGAATCATCATTGATAAGATTCCTGGAAGAGTTAAGGAATTCCCTGATAGTCTCCGTTTTCTTCTCCCTGACCATCCTCTTTAGCACAAGAGTCTGTGGAGCGAGGATCTTATTAATAACTGAATTGCCCATTGCCTCAAGCGAAGATTCTAGGGAGTGGCCATTATTGATTGCGGATATGCATTTATCAATCTCATTTATCAGCACCTCCCTTCCCCTCCCATAAATATTTGAAATATAATCTTCAATCTCGCTTTCTGCTATTTTGGAATATATCTTTAGCATCTCTGCATCAATCATATTCTCTGCAACAACAATATCGTTCTCTTTCCTTTTCCTGTTCTCATTCATTATATTGTTTGCTGCTTCAAGATTTATCAATTCCACCATGCTGTTCGTAAAGTAATCTTCAATATTCTTTGGGTTCGATATGTCTATGAAGAGCATTTTTTTCTTTATGCCCTCAAGGCCAGCCCTCATTACAAGGGGTGTCTTTGAACTCGTGGCAGTTACAATACTGTCACACTGGCTGATAATATCGCCCATATCTAGATTTCTTTTAAATTTGACGCCAAACAGCTGTGCAAGTTCCATTCCTGCTTCATCATTCCTTCCAAATATGGTGATTTCAGCTTTTGGTTCTTTTATAAGGTATTTCACGATGGTGGCTGCCATTTTTCCGGTTCCAATAACACCGATTTTTTTGCCTGTCACAAAACCGCGCATGGACATCTGTTCAACCATTATGGAAGGTATTGAAACTTTGCCATGTGAAATCGCAGTCTTTTCCCTGATCTCTTTACCAAGTTTTATGGCACGGTTGAAGATCATGGAGAGAAATTTATTGCTCCTGCCGCTCTTCATTGCGACTTCGAGTGCATCCTTGATCTGCCTCAGGATTTCATTTTCTCCTACGGACATGGATTCCAGGCCTGCAGAAACTCTCAAAATATGCCTGATTGCATTTTCTCCCTGAATAAATTCCGCATTTTGAAAATCCTCATTATTTAAATCCACATTGACATCATAATATAATTCAAGCCTGTTGCAGGTCCTGAGCACAATTCTTTTTTCAACGCCATTCTTTGAAAGTTTCCTATTAATCTCTTCATCTTCAATCTTCAGTATATTTTCAAGTTTTTCATCGTCCATTCTGAAATCCCATCTTATGACCCTTAGATCAGAAACTAACATTTACCTTACATTACACTTCTGCAATTAAGTTTTACTTAATTTGTTCGAATAATTAATGATAAAACAAAACTGTGTATTAAATAATGACTGAAATCTTTATTTATTTTTAAGAATTTGCAGATTAATTCGTTTGTCTGCCTGCACGGCTTAATCTGAGTGATTCATCATGAGCAATCTTCAGCAGTTGCGGATAAGAGTCAGGAAATTTGACTTTCAGGAAATCAATTGCGTTATCAAGGGTAATTCCCCAACCCTGACTTACAATATACTTTTTCCACATAATTTTTCCAATACTGGAACCATACAGAGTAACAGAGTCATCATCCACTTCTCCCATCATAAGTGATTTTGCAATTCCGATAGTTGGAAGATCAAGAAGTTTCCCGGACATTGTGGCAAGCCCCATCCTTCTGGGATGAAGCATTCCATTTCCATCCACAAGAATAACGCCTTTGAAATCCTTTACCAGTCTTCTCATGAAGGGAAATTCCCTGAAAAAAAGATAACCGGGTATATACGGAAATCTGCTTTCCATGACAATATTACGTGTTTTGATTTCTCCAGCAGAAGTGTAGACAAAAACCCCATATCCCTTCTGATCATAATAAGAAACATCCACTGCACCGGTTTCGGGGTACTCTTCAAGATCATACATATTCATGTCTTGAATCTTAGCTATTTCATTATAAAGTTCTGCCTGAAGATCAGAAAGATGTTTCAGCGGGTAATCCGAAATGAAATCAACAAAACACCTCTCATGAAAATTCCGGACTGATCCGTTCTCCACGATTATACCATCCTTTGTCAGTCTGCGTATCTTTTCTTCACTGCCAAGCGGATGGGTAAATTTTCCCACTCTGCCATCTGAATGCACCACCTTATAGCACTTGATTTTGTGGCCATCCGGGTTTCGTGACAGCATGAATCCTACTGCCCTAGCTGCTTTTATATCTCCAAGGGCCCTTGCTATGGCACCATATGTCGTTATGGAATCCTGAGGTAACTGAAGCATCAATTTTTCATATTCACTGTAAAGATCAAAGTCTTCAGTCATGAAATATTCAGGTTCCATCTGTATATGTATGAAATCTACTGTATATAACAGAATCAGATCAATTGAAATATGTAAATTCGCCAATTTCAAAAACCATGGAGAAAGAATACTTAACACAATAAAATATTAATATGTTACAGTTATCTCCAATGGACATCAATGTTTGAAAGCACTTTTGAAAAGATAGGCAGAGGAGTATCAAAGAATAGTGGAAAAATAATAATTATTTGGCTAATTTTTATACTTTTAATGTCCTATGGCGCAACTCTCGTATTTTCCAACACAAATTTCAATATTCAGGGTTCATTTGGAGGTGGAACCAGCGAGGCACAGGTTGCACAGAATCAGCTTTCGCAATATTTTCCATCTGATCCTAATGGAAGCTCCAACGGAACACAGATTTTGATAGTTACGCAGAATACATATTTCAACAATAGTCATGACTTCAACACTTTGGTGAGATATGAGCAATCCCTGAATAAATCGCTGAATGGGACTCCAGGATATACTGGAGTTCAAAGCATCATATCCACCGAATTCACATCGATGAATGCTTTTTCATCCGGAATGAAAACACTTCTCCAGGGAAATGCAGGAGCAGTTCTGGCGGATAATGGCATTCTGTATCAGACAAACGCATCATCTTCACTGTTTCTGTACGTTGAAGAAGTCTATCTGGGTGCTTTCGTTTCAACCCATAACCTGAGTATTTCTTACAATCATGCGCTCTCATTTTTAAAGAACCATTCAACCCCATTTGAACCTATACAGATACAGTATCTTGATGCATTTTCTCACAATGTCAACCTCTCGGGCAGTTCCTTAAGCAACCCTGTGGCTGACATTCAGGCAAGTTCGCAGAATACTTTGGCGAATAAATCTTTCACGCAATATCTGTCTTTACTGGGAGCGCTTAATTCTTCAGCCATATTTGTGATAGGGCACCAGAATCTTACCGCTTTCATGTCTAACATGAATCAGTCCACGCTGAATCTTTCAGCCCTTTTCTTCACATGCTACACATTGCCAACCGGCTCTAACACCTCTTCGTTGATGTATCTTATAGAATCCGTGGATAATTTCACACTATTGAGATTCACATCAGACGTATTTAATACGACACACATGTCGCTTGCAATATCCAACAACACAAAAGATCATCTCTCATCATTTTTCACTTCAAGAGCTGCCATCTCACAGTTCAATGGCAACCCTTTCATCGAGGTGAACACCAATACCATTTCCCCTTACTTCAGCATGCTTGCCAACAACAGTGTAGCCTCAACAGTGCAGTCATACATGACAAACCATTCGCTTTTCGGGCAGCCACTGTATCCAACACCGTACCTTCTGCACAATTTCGTCGGAGTGAACAACAAAACAGCTCTCTTTGTTATCATGTTCAACGATAACTACACTGCTCAACAGGCAAATATCGTAACTTCTTCCTCAGGGAATTATTCTGCACAGATACATGGATCCACATTCCTGATTGCAGGAACTGAACAGTTTGCATCCCAGCTTTCAAGTGAGATTTCATCAGGACTGGTAAAGGCGCTTGCAATAGGAGTATTGCTGTCCATACTGGTAATAGGCCTTTTTTTCAAGTCAATTAAGGCTGCCTTCATACCAATTCTGCTTTTCATGATTTCAGCAGTGATCTCCCTTGGAATAATCGGGTTGATTTACACTTACGTTTTCCATACGCAGATATCTTTCATCACGCCTACCCTGCTTTTCATTTTCATACTGGGTTTGACCAGTGATTATACTGTATATATCATGGCAAGGTACAGGAGGGAACTCATGCACAAGACAGAGCATCCCACCATTATCACATCAAGATGGGCAGGGCATGCAGTATTCACCTCAGGATTGACTGTTATCCTGTCTCAGGTAGTTCTCTGGCTCATAAACATACCATTCTTCAGCGACTCCGGATTCGCAAACGCAATTGGTGTGTTCGTCTCTCTTATGCTTGCCACAACATTCCTTCCTTCCATACTTCACAGGTATGGAAAAAGCATATTCAGGAAATCTGCAGAGGGCAGAACTGTCGAATCAGAACACCTCAGAATGCAGAAAGTAGGAATATTTACGACAAAGAACAGGTATGCCCTGATTGCAGTATTCTTTGTCATTATCATACTTGGCGTATATGTTTACCAGGCAACTCCTGACAGCATCAATATACTGAAATTGCTTCCGCAGAGCCAGGCCATAACCGCAATCGTACAGATAAATGATTCATTCAACGGGGATTTCCTTGACAGGGGATTCATAGTTGTTGGGCTGGCAGCACCTCTTATGGTGAACGGGAAAATCAATGCAACGGAGATGTCCACTGTCAACAACATAGAAAATAAAACTCTTTCCACTTCAGGCATATCAGAAGTTTACGGTCCTGGAAGGCCCTTTGGCTATTACACAGGATACACTCCTTCATCTGTTCCAGCATCCCAGGCAGCATTGTATGTGAATCAGTCAAACTCATTCATAAGTTCCGTAAATTCGAGATATGTTGAGATCGTGTTCCAGACATCCATACTTGGATGGGAAAACAAGGCTATTTCTACAGTGAATGTTCTTAACAGCAATATTCAGGCATCGGGAAATGAAAACTATACTGTTGCAGTGGGCGGACTGACAGAATCTCTATCAAATGCGTATTCATCCACACAATCAGCATTCCTGGAACTGGTTCCAATACTTTCCATCACCATATTTGCACTTCTTGCAATACAGCTCAGTTCAATCATCTCCCCCACAAGGCTGATACTCATGGTCATTGGAACTGTCATAGTGGCCCTCACCATAGGCTATGGAATATTCCATTATATTCAGGGCTATCCCGTTATCATATTCCTGCCTGTGTTCGTATTCACCACACTTCTTGCGGTGGGTGTCGATTATGATGTTTTCATGATCACGAGGGTCAGGGAAGAGATAATCAAAGGTAACGACATTGATTCAGGCATAATCACCAGTGTTAAAGAAAATGGTGCTGTGGTAATGCTTCTTGGAACGACACTTTTCGTAACCTTCGGTGCACTGTACTTCAGTTCAATACCCCTGATGCAGCAGATAGGAGTAGGTATAGCTCTTGGAGTGGTTCTTGATACTTTCCTCAGCTGGCAGTTCTTCATACCTGCATTCATGAAGATACTCGGAAAATCTAACTGGTGGCCCGCAAAGTTCGGAAGAAGCACGCAGAAGAAATAATATTTCTCTGCGAAAAACTTTTTTTTCCACATTTTTACTGTTACCACATCTTCCTACAACCCCATAAATATCCAGATTTTTCATCTTATATTTGTAGTAATAATACTCAATACCCGAAGAGAACAGAAAATGATCACAAACCAAGACAAATGGGTGATTCAATGAAAAATGTAGTAGTACACAAAGACAGATTCATGATATACCTCAGTGATTTTAGACTGCTGGCAAATCCGTTAAAGAATAGTCGATACCAAGAGTCCTGCGCACACAAGTACGATGCCGAGCATTTCCAACTTCACGTACCTCTCCTTAAGTATGAGCACCACCAGAACGAGAGAAACCGGTACTGATAAGAGTGTGATAAGGCCCGTGAGTGTTGTCCCGTAGTCAGTTATGAAGATGCCATATGCCCCATTTGCGATTCCTGAAAATAAGCCTCCCGTAAGGGCATAAGCCCTTATCCTTGGGGAACTTATCAAAGGCTGCCTTGAGACAGCATTCATCACAACGAGTACCAGGAAAATGGAGAAATACAGTATGAAGGTGAGAAATAAAGGTGCTGAGCTGGAGACCAATGAGAAAATTACCCATTCAAGGGCCCAGAAAATAGGGGAGAGACTCAGCAATATGAAGGAAATATTCAGTTTTAAATCACTCCTGGAATTTCCGTTGCTGCCCATCATGAAAAGTCCCAAAACAGCAATCGCAAGTCCTGCAAGTACCAAATTTCCCGGATATACCATATAGAACAGAGCACCAATCAGGGCAATCATGGGCCCCTGAAGATTGAAAATAGTGCTTGAAATTCCTGCATGTGTGTTCTTAAGCCCCACGCTTGCAAAGAAATATGCTAATGCACCGAAGAGTGCGGCAATCAGGATCAACCAAATATTGGCACTGGTTGTTATGGGGGCCCCCCCAATCAGATGAAATATGGAAAACTCAGTGAATATGACAATGGAGGCTCCCATGATGTAAAGCATTATAAATCTTTCAGGTTTCATATAATTCAACGACACCTTTGAAAATAGCACTGCAACGGAAAAACCCGCCGTTATTATGACAATCAGTGCCATTTCAAAAAATATCATCAGCTGGAAGATAACGGTAAATTAATAAACTTTATGAGACAATTGGGAGATAAAATGTCAAGCAAATGTCCCTCAAATAAACAAAAATATGTTTAATTGAGTTTTTTGACTTCCTCTTTTATTTTTTCATAGTCAGGCTCAACAGTCGGAACTTCAGAGACCCAGCTGTATTTGATCTTCCCGTCTTTTCCAACTATGAAGACAGATCTCTTTGCAACATCAAAGTGTGGAATATTGATGAATCCCTTGTGAATCACGTCATATTTCCTGATGGTCTCCTTTCCATGATCGCTGAGAAGATCGAACTTCAGATTGTTCTCCGATGCGAACTTTGCAAGCGTGAAAGGGGTGTCAACACTTATGCCAACAACCTTTGCATTGACATCGTTAAATGCGCTCATGGAATCCCTGAAAGTACACATTTCCTTTGTGCAGACTCCTGTGAATGCTCCCGGAAAGAATGCCAGAACCACATTACTCCCTTTAAATTCAGAGAGTTTCCTCAACTTGTTACCCGTATCTGCAAGTTCAAAATCTGGTGCCATATCTCCTACTTTTATTGTCATTGTATCACTAAAAAGATATAAGCAGAAGATATATAATGTTATCATGAAAGCCATAAGCCTTTTTTCGGGCGGAAAAGACTCATTTCTTTCTGCTCTGATTGCAATGGAACAGGGTCATGATATCATTGCAACCGTCACTGTTCAACCTC
>JAKAPZ010000015.1:0-23040 GCA_021822985.1 Thermoplasmata archaeon
GTTATGGACTGCTGTGTGGGTTCATATGAACCGCTTATTGTAATGGTAGAAATTGCCATGGCTATGAAGAATACCACGGATGCAATCATTGAAGGTATCTTATTCAAACTCCCTGCCTCCTGTGATCATCACGGTGAATACAAGCAGCGCCGAGACTGCACCCACATAGACAAGCAGTTCTATGGCACCCAGAAGGGTTGCTCCGAGAAATATGAAATCTGCAGACATTATGGACAGGAAAATAAGCAGGAAAACGATACTTCTCACTACATCCTTCTGCGCAATTGATACTGCAGCCATGAGGACAAGGAAACCCCCAAATATAATCTCGATAATCTCAAATATCATCTTCTTACCTCCTCCTCATTCTTCTCAAGCTCAAGGGGGTTGTAGAAGAAACTGTTCCTTGTCCTTGAGGTCTCAAAGACTCCCTTAAGGTATATGGCATCTGTGGGGCAGATCTCCTCACAGTTCCTGCACACAGTGCATGTTCCAAAATTGACAGAGGGATAAATTTTCCTTTTGTTTCTTGGATTATCCTTATCAAGCATCATCATTGTGATTGAAAGGTTGGGGCATACCTGTTCGCAGAGCGTGCATCCAACACAGTCTTCAGTGCTCAGGTAGATCCTGTACCTGAATCTGTCACCCTGATCTTCCCTCTTTTCCGGATACTGTACAGTGACAGGTTTCTGGAAGGCGTGCCTGAATACTGTGAACATGCCGCTGATCATTCCAAAAAATGGAATCCTTCTTGGCGGCTTGATTTCCTTTACCTCTATCATGATATGCCTCCAAGTGTCAAAAATCCCGCAACAACTAATTGCAGGAAAGAAAGCGGAAGAAGTACCTTCCATCCAAATGTTACGAATTTGTCTATCCTCACCCTTGGCATTGTGAGCCAGACTGTGAGTGAGATGATCACCAGTACGAGTGTTTTCACCATAAGCCATATGAATCCAAAATAACCCACAAAGGGTCCATAATATCCGCCAAGGTAGATTGAACTGATGATCATTGAACCCAGAAATATGGTGCCGAACAATCCAAGATAGAACATTCCAAATCTAAGGCCCGAATATTCAGTTGTGTTTCCTGTCACAAGTTCACTGTCGCTCTCCCCCATATCGAATGGGGAGAATGATGCCCTTGCAGTCATGGATATGAAGAAAATCAGAAAACCAAGTGGCTCGAGAATGATGAATGGTATGCTCTGTGCCTGGACTATGCCATTTATGTCAAGTGGATTGCTGACATTTGCAGATGCCATTATGACAACTGAGAGAATAGAGAGCATCATTGGAACCTCAAAGGATATATCTTTCGCTACTCCCCTCAAAGCTCCGAGCATTGCATACTTGTTGTTTGAAGTGATTCCTGAAAGTATTTCGCCGATTGGCATTATGGCAATGAGCGCAAAAAGAATAACAAGGCTCACGTCTGAGTGTGTCACAGTGAGGTTGCCAAACCATACAAGTGGCCCATAGGGAATGAACACAAATCCCATCATGAGTCCTATGAACACTATGACAGGGGCCATCTTGTAGGGAAGATCATCCCTTCCGCTGGGCATGATTGATTCCTTCTGGAAAAGTTTCAATCCGTCAGCCATAACCTGAAGTATTCCGAATTTTCCTACCCTGTTTGGCCCAACCCTGATCTGAACTCTTGCCATGTATTTCCTGAAAAGGTATACCATTCCAGCCACGGCAACTGTTCCGAATATTATTACCACGAGCGTTTCTATCAAGTATGCAAGGGCGTATGCAGGAAAATGCCCGAGAAATCCCAGTATTGTCGCAATTCTTGTGAGTATGTTCATCTGTCAACCTCCCCGAAAACCAGATCAATGGAGCCTGAAATGGCCACCATGTCCGCTATGAGCACATCCCTGGACAGGTAGGGAAGAATCGAAAGATTCTTGAAAGCGGGGCTCCTGACATGGAGCCTGTACGGCTTAACTGTCCCATCCCCGACAAGGTGAACCCCAAATTCTCCCTTTGGAGATTCGGTTCTTGCATAGACATCTCCCTCTCCCCTCAGCCTTATCATTAATGATTTCTTTGCCTTCGGGTTGAAGTATGGCCCGTCTGGTATCTTATCCAGTGCCTGATTCAGGATCTTCACGGACTGTCTCATCTCCTCAAACCTGACTATGCATCGTGCAAGAACATCCTTTCCCCTTGAGATCGGAACATCGAAGTTCAGCTTGTCGTATACGAGGTATGGTGCATCCTTCCTGACATCATAGGGAACTCCAGATGCCCTGAGCATGGGGCCCGTGACTCCATAGCTGAGTGCGACCTCTGGCTCAAGTATGCCAATGCCCTTTGTTCTTGATATGAATATATCATTCTTGATGAACAGGGAATATGCCTCCTCCATTTTCTTTGGAAACTGCTTGAGAAATTGCTTAATTTTGAATATGATCTTGTCGTTGAAATCCTGGTAGACGCCTCCGATGCTCATGTAATTTGTCTCCTGCCTTGAACCGCATATTTCAGTGAAAAGGTTCAGTATCTTCTCCCTCTCCTCAAAGAAATAGAAGAAAGGCGTGAGCATTCCGAGATCGAGACCAAACGCACCAGCCCACACAAGATGAGATGCAAGCCTGTTGAGTTCTGCCATCACTACCCTGATCCATTTGACCCTCTCCGGAGGTTCAATTGCAAGGAGTTTCTCTGCAGCTTCCAGGTAACCTATCTCCATGTTCATTGCCGCAACATAATCCATCCTGTCAAAATATATGAGTGAATCACAGTAATAATCAAGTTCGCATATCTTTTCCGCATTCCTGTGAAGGTACCCTATGACCGGCTCCACATTCTTCACGGTTTCGCCATCAAGGAGAAGCTTCAGCCTCAGCACACCGTGGGTTGAAGGATGCTGTGGCCCCATATTCAGTTCAACATATTTACTCTTCAATTGCTCTTCCATGATTACCAACCATCCCCCGGATCAAAGGAGACCCTGTCGTTCCCCTCATCGTCCATGTTAACGTACTGGTTCTTGCTCAGGTCATAATCCTTCCTGAGCGGGTAACCAACCCAGCCTTCCGGCAGAAGTATCCTTTTCAAATTTGGATGCCCTTTGAACACGACACCCATCATGTCATACTGTTCCCTCTCGTCCCAGTTTGCGCTCTCCCATATGGAAGATACGCTGTCTATTGTACTGTCGTAAGTCACAGTCCTGACTGTCAGCAGTTCAAAATTGGATTCGGATTTCTGCAGGTGGTAGACAAGTTCTATCCTGTCCCTGAAGTCCACTGCAGTGATGAGGGAGAGGTGATCATACCCCTGTTTCCTGAGATCAGTCATGAGTTCAAGGAAGTTTTCCTTCTGAATCAGAAATACCTTCCTTCCATCCTTGCCTTTCTCTTCCTTCACTTCGTAGGGCATCTACTTGCCCTCCCTTTTCCTGATCTTGTCCTGGAGGAGCATGATGCCATGAGTAAGTGCTTCCGGTGTTGGGGGGCAACCCGGCACGTAAACATCCACAGGCACAACCCTGTCGACGCCCATCACCACGGAATATCCCTGGTTGTAGGGGCCACCCTGTATGACGCATACCCCCATTGCAATAACATATTTCGGGTATGGCATCTCATCATAAAGCCTCTTGAGCCTTGGGGCCATCTTCTTGGTCACGGTTCCGGAAACAATCATGAGATCCGACTGCCTCGGGGAATTCCTGAAGACCTCGCTTCCGAATCTTGAAATATCCAGTCTTGAAGCCTGTGTTGCCATCATCTCAATTGCACAGCAGGCAAGCCCGAATGTGAAGGGCCAGATGGAATTGCTCCTTCCCCATTCCAAGACATTTTCCAGCGTGGTTGTGATAAATCCTGCATCCCCTGTTTTCATTTTATCCACCTCATGTACCCTTTCCTGAATGCGTAGAAAACTGCCGTCATGGGCATAAGTATGAAAATTATCGTCTCAATGAATGGATACAGCCCAAGTGTCTTGAACTGAAAAGCCCACGGAAGAAGAAGCGCCATATCTACATCAAACAATATGAAAAGAAGAACTATAACATAATATTGTACCCTTACAAAATTGTTGTAAGATCCCCTTGCGACTTCACCTGATTCGTAAGGTTCTGTATATCTGGAACCCTTCACAGGTGCTGATTCCCTGGACAGATTCAGAATTACGTCAGAAGGTTTTAATGAAATATGCCCAGAATTTCCCTTTGTCCTTGCACTTCCGATACTCGGAAGAATAGTGAACACAAGGTACATGGTCACAGCCATCAACACAGCGGTTATTAAGGCTGGAATGTATCCATACAGCGACATGACAGGGTATTTTTGAAAAATATTTAAGTGTTGTTTAATCACTGACTTGGAAGTCTCCTTAACATCACAATATTGTGATAATGGGCAAATTTTTCTCATCAATTCACATGGATATTCTTTTCATATGATTTGGAAAAGATGATGTCCATGAAACATACCATATTGCAATATTGCGAAAATTTTGTGCATGAACTCAGGAAAGAAGGATTCAGATGAACAGCCCATAAATGAATTAGCTCCTTGTTTTGGAAGAATTCAACTTTTCCTTGCTGACATACCTCTTGTTTAGATGAAAGAAACAGTATTCAGAGATCGACATGATGAGGAAAATGATCATTAAACATTCAAACTCTATGCCCCAGTTTTCTGTTATTGCTATATTTACGATGGAAAAATAATTGAGTACTCCAATAATTGAAATCAGAGAGCCAATAAAAGCAAAAGATAAGATAGTGATATTCTCAATCAATATCATATTATGCACTTTTTCTGGCGCACTATCAGCCCATAGGGTTTCCTTTGAATTTTCCTTCCTGAATGTTAACAATCTTAACAAAAATGGGAATATCCAGAGGATCTGTAAAACACGAAGATCAATCACCATTGTCATCCGTAATATTGTCCTTATGTAAATTCCTTTATAAATAATTGTACTTAATTGAATAGTAAATTCTCCGGGCGGTCAGCCTTCCGTTGCGACTCCTGGTCAGTCATGGGAACCGCATGGAGGGATAAAGTGGATAAGCAGAAGAAACGTATAGATCGCATGAACAGTTTCGTCGTTAGGATAGATTTGGGAGAGAAGGAGAGTTTCGCTACTTACATGGCCCAGGATGGTGACATCATGGATCAGTTCAAATTTCCCATGAATTCAGATGGATACATGATGTTCAAAGAGAAGATTCCCATTAAAACCAAAATAACGTTATAAGCATCAGGTTCAACATATTCTGTCTCAAAGACTCTGAAGAATATGGGGTATGGTGATATAACCGTAGCACATCCAAAGGAGCTCTCATACATAACGAAATCAAAGAAGAAAAATGACAGGGTGGATTCACTGAAACTTGCCAAACTCCATCTTGTTGGAATGATACCTGAGTCCAATCTCCTTGATCCTGAGGATAGAATATTCCGTGATCTCCTCATACAGAGAGTGAAGCTTGGGAGATCCATATCATCTACAAAGAACAGCATCATAGGTTACCTGAAGAGGGAAGATATTTTCAATTCGCTCCCTGAAGGTACCGACAACTTCTCGGCAAAGAGGAGAAAATCAATGAAGGAGATAAGATTCGGCAACCAGAAGGATCTTGTCCTCAGCACCATGATGGATCGGCTTGAATTCTCTGAGAAGCAGATCATTCCTTTTGAGACTGAGATAAGGAAGAAAGCAAGGGATTCTGATGACGTGAAACTTCTCATGACAATACCATGAATAGACTATTGAGGTTTCCTAATTACCCTACGTTTTTACAAAGATTCTTAACCTGATTCATTTTTGCAGGATTTTAAAGCAAATAATAGAAAAACACGCTTAAGTTATCTCTGGCAAATATCGATGGTTTTTAATCACTGATTGCTGTCATCCAACCTTGATTTGCAATATAATGAAAAATAATTTTGGGGTGGATGTTACTTCCTTTTCCTCATAATCGATAGCACAGTTCCAATAAGTGCGACTACAACCATGCCCACGACTATGCCATAGAGTTCATTGTTGGATATCCCGGAACCGGGAGACTGTTTCTTAATGGTAGTGAAAGTAACGGTTTTTGAAATATTGGCTCCATTGACAGATATTGAACCTGTTGATGTTAAAACAGAATATCCAGACACATTGCTGATGGTGTATGTGTATGTTCCGTTTCTAAGGTGGAATGAATAAGAAGATCCTGTGATTATGCCTGAATCTATACCATTGCTTAAATTCACGTACCATGTAGTACCAGATGGAAGACCGGATTCGGTGAAGTTAACAGCATAATTTGAAAATATCTGTGCAGTAGTAGAAATAATAGACACGGTTCCTGATGTTGGGTTGGTGACATACACATTACCATTAGAAGAATCAACTATTACCCCATAAGGATTGATTCCAACATTTATTGTTTTTACGACAAAGTCAGATGTTCCGTTTATGACGTATACACTGTTGGAGTTTGGACTGGTGACATACACATATCCATTGGATGAATCAAATGTGACTCCTTCTGAGAAAGAACCGACAGTAATGTTTGAAATGACAGTGTTTGTGACCCCATTTATGACGGATAAGATCTTAGAGTTTGAGCTAGTGATATATAAGTATCCATTGGATGAATCAAACGCTACTTCACTTGGATTAGTGCTTAAATTGATCGTCTTGATAACGCTGTTAGTTGTGCCGTTAATGACTGATACGTTGTTGGAGCGTTCATTTGTAATGTACACATATCCATTGGAAGAATCGAAAGCAACTCCACATGGATTACAGCCAACGCTTATCGTCTTGATAACGCTATTGCTTGTACTGTTTATGACCGATACACTATTTGGGAAAGCATCAGCAACGTACAAATAGTTGTTTGATGAATCAAACGCTAGTCCTCGTGTGAGCTGACCTGCAATTATCGTTTTCACTACACTGTTGGTTGTCGCATTTATGACAAATACAGCACAGTCTTGTGAATTAGTAACATACACGTATCCGTTAGATGAGTCAACCGCAACATCAAGAGGAAGACCTAATGGACAAATGCTTAAATTGATCGTTTTCACGATACGATTGGTGGTTCCGTTTATGACGGATATGTTATTGGAGTATCGATTTGCAACGTATAAATTGCCATTGGAAGAGTCGAATCCAATTCCAAATGGGTTATAGCCAATAGTTATCGTTTTCACAACAGTGTTAGTGGCCCCGTTTATGATGTATATAATATTAGTGCCAAAATTGGAAATGTACACATAGCCATTGGATGGATCGAATGCGACTCCGTGTTGACTGGAGTGGACATTTATTGTTTTTACCACAGCGTTTGTAGCTCCGTTTATGACTGAGACATTGTTGGAGGCCTGGTTGGTAACGTATAAATATCCATTGGATGAATCGAATGCGATTCCGTATAGACCGTCGCTGACATTTATTGTTTTTACCACACTGTTTGTAGCTCCGTTTATGACTGAGACATTGTTGGAGCGCTGGTTTGTAACATACACATAGCCATTGGATGGGTCAAAGGTATCTCTTCCCGGACAAACACCAACAGTAATGTTTGCAATGACAGTGTTGTTAGCTCCGTTTATTACGGATACATAACCGTTGATAAAACGATGAAAACGATCATATGAAGAGAGGGTATTGGCAACGTATAAATAACCGTTGGACGAATCGAATGTTATTCCTTCTGGAAGAGATCCAACAGTAATGTTTGTAATAACCGTGTTGGTGGCACCGTTTATTACTGAGACATTACTGCCACAAATGGACACGTATACATAGCCATTGGATGGATCGAATGCGATTCCGTATGGATTGGAGCGGACATTTATTGTTTTTACCACACTGTTTGTAGCTCCGTTTATGACTGAGACATTGTTGGAGAGCTGGTTGGTAACATATAAATAGCCATTGGATGAATCGAATGCGATTCCGTATGGATTGGAGCCAACATCTATCCCTTTCATGACAGTGTTAGTGGCCCCGTTTATAACAGTTATTCTATTAGAGAATTCGTTTGCAATATATAAATATCCATTTGATGAATCGAATGCGATTGAAATTGGATCAATCCCATTTGCATTGTTTAAATTATTCCCATTCATTATTGTATTATTTGAGAGAATCAAGGTATTTTTCACGTATCCTGAATTGTTGATGAATTGGCTATTTGCATGACTCAACGCACAGTTGTAAACAAATTCACTTGCAAATTGTTGAGAGTTGTTCGAATATTGGTTACTATGGACACCACTAAAACCAATAGGAATAGTGCCAATAACCAAAAGAATAATTCCAAAAATTAAAATTTCTTTATGCATAAGTTTTAAATTAATACCCATATATAAATATTTCTACCTTTTTTGATCTGGTGAATAAATACTCCGAATATCTTTTAAAATTTCATTCATTCACCTCTTTTTTGGTCAAGATCAATCCACTGCTTTCACCATCCCATTTGCCCTATGATTTACATGGAAATATGACGAAAACTCAATATTCATCTGCCGATGGGTTCATAACCCTAAGATTGTGTTCATATCCTGACTATGATGCCATATTGTGCTAAAGTCATCATAACATGGAGCCATTCCTCTTTCCATATAAAATTTTGTCTATCTCTTTGGATATCTGCATTCTAGCAACTGCTTCCCAAAGAGCATTGGTATCGCAAATATATTTGGGACGCGTGATTTGCCTGTCTCTTCTACAATTTGTCTCGCATATTGGCGAAAAGATTAAAGTTTTTTAGAATTAATTGGGTATTAAAATATAAAATCACACAGGAGTTGAGGAAATTTAACCATTATTAGCTATCCTGAGACCATAGAACTGATAAACTAAATTTATCTTTGAGATAATTTCACGCAATGTATATGATGTGTGATTATAGAGGTTTCCTAATTACCCTACGTTTTTACAACGATTCTGAACCTGATTCTTTTTTGCAGGATTTTAAAGCAAATAATGGAAAAACACAGACCCCTGATCCATTTTTTCTTTCTATTTTATCCCCTTATTTCATCAATTCTTGAGAGCTGAAGCTATCCTGCCTTCCTTTTCCAGTGAGACAAGCGTGAGAAGATTGTATCCGAGGCAGATGAACGTCGCCTTCACTCTTACCCTACTCACCATGGTAACGAATACATGATTGCCATGAAATATTCTCTTCATGACAGAGTAGGGCCTCTTACCAGGTGATCTCTTCCTTGTTATCCTGAGATTCCTCCTGATCTGTTTTATGGTGTGGGGATGATTCCCTGGGGCCCTGTCCATGGTTGCATCTATGCCTCGTGTTCCTGAACCTGAATAACCCCTGTCACGATAATTGGGAATGTCTGGAATGGTCAGATCGATCTGTGAATCATGTTTGGAAGCATCAGTCACTACAAAGTCATGGATGAGCGGCATGTCCGTCCCAACTGCGGAGTGAATCTTGTTGCCGAAATATGATCTTGATCCCTTCTTTGGCCATGCCCCATCCTTTGATCTTCTTGTACTGGAATATTTCCTCTCATCGCGTCTCTGTTTTTTTCTTTCTGCAGCCCGGATCTTCGCCTGTCTTTTTTCTTCTTTCGTCATCCCCTGCTTTTCATTCATGGTGGATGATGATTCCATGACTGTTTCATGGATCTGAGGATCAGGAGAGAGGGGAGGTTTCTTCCTTCCATGCTTCCCCGGATCTGATTCGATGAAGGATGCATCCTGTATTTTGCAGGGTTTTATCGTTATGCCACGATCCTCAAACTGTTTCCATATCCTCTTCCACATGATCTTATCCTTTCCCGTGGACGAGAGCCTTTCACGGAAGAGCCATACTGATCTTGAATCCTGTATCCTCTCAGGGAATCCGAGGAAATGCATGAAATCGATCCTGTTGTGCATCTCTCTTTCAACCGGTTCATCCACAAGATTATATACTGACTGAAGGAAAAGGATCTTAACCATGAGAATCGGAACCTTGTTTGGGGCCCCTCCCTCATCCGAGTTGTTCCTGTACAGATCATTAAATATGGGCCTCAGAATCCCAATCGATCTGTCTGCTCATGTCAGAAAGTCTGTCTCCAAACGTTGACATATATCGATCATATTTCTCTTTGAGACCGTAATCCACCAGATTCATGATGATGAATCATGATTGCATGAATAAAGATTTCGATTGTAAATACCGTTATTGACGCATTCATGAATGAAATAATTGCATGAAAATATCAAAATTTATTTCTGATTGATTGAATCGGAAGGGGTTAGATTGATGATGATACCTCGAGAAATATAAATTTGCAAAAATTTTGAAAAGTGAAGTATTCCCTCACTCTTCAGGCTCACTGTTCCTGATTTCCTTGAGAGCTTCCTGATCCCTGCAGTAAAGATATGGTGCAAGATCCAGTGAGGATGGAGATTTTCCCAGTGTCCTGCTGTAAACATTCCTGAGGTTTTTATCCACCTGATCACAGTATCCTTTCCATGTTACACCGAGATATTCAACATATTTCTTCTCAATTCCTGTTGCTGTTTCATGCGCATACGGATATTCGTATTTCTCATCCGACATCCATTTTTCTGGCAATTCATGGTGGTATCCGATAGTGTCCTCTGCGTTGATATCCTTCCCTTCCACCTTCAGTATTTTGGGAAAATGTTCATCGAGATAGATTGTTTTTCCGTCAAAGGAATAGCCTCCCGTGTATTTTATATCAAATTCCCTGTCCATGGCCACATCATCCCTGCTCTTCCTCTCGAATACTTCACCCACCTGATCCTTTCCATGAAACACTGCCTTATCATTCAGTGTGAGCATATCTCCCTTCTTCAGGTGAACTGCGGTTCTGAATTTTATCATTGTGGGTTTCACGAATTCAATGGCCAGTATGTAGGTTTCCCCGGTGCCTGCCTTCTCAATTCTCTCTATGACTTCAAATTCATCCATACTTGTATAATGATGTGTTAAATTTATAACTTTTCATAGGGAATGAAATTTCTCAGGTTCTCGCAATGATGCAGTAATGGTAAAGTTCCAGATCGAATGCCTTTTCAACCCTGAAACCAAGATTCCTGAAAATCTCCTGCGCACTGTCCATATCAATCCTGATCTCATTCGGTGGCCCGAAGCCTTTTTCAGATTTATTCCAGTCGAAATCAATTATCCTTCCGCCTTTCCGGAGAATTCTCTTTGCCTCAACGGCAAATGCAGAGGTATCTTCAATATCATGGAAAACGTTTGCAAGGAATATGCAATCAACTGAATGATCCCCGAGGGTTGTGCGAATCATGTTGGCATGGTGAATTTCAACTGTGTCATGCAACTGAGGCCTGTTTTTCAGGTGTTTTTTCAGCATGGAAAGGGCCTCATGGCTTGTATCGATTGCAAAAACCTTTCCCGATGGAAAGACTCTTTCTGCAAGTGGAATTGTGAAAAATCCGGGGCCACATCCGGGTTCTGCAATGTAGCTTCCCTCCCTTATGTCAATCCTTTCCATTATTTCCGGAACATTATACATGGCCTTGGATCTTTCGTACATCTCGGCATAATTGAAATGGTGATGATGCTCATGATTTTCTCTATGCATACTATCCAGTTTACATTAAATGTGCCAATTATAAAAATTTTGAGTTTAAATGTCCAGGTTTGTGATGATCTGTTTTAATAATACTTATATACGGAACAATTCTGAATGTCCATAAATGAATGATTCCACTAAAGACAGGGCCCTCATGCGAATGAACAGAATTGCGCTTGAAAATCAATGCCTCTCAAAGAAGGCTCATGGAAAAGGTTCCCTCGGGAAAGTTGCGGATTCATGCTGTGGAATTAACTCTCAGGATATCAATTCAAGTTTTGCGTCATTTTGGGCGAGAACCGAAAAATTTTCTCCTGATGATTACAGGAAAGAATTCAGGAAAGGGGGATCGCTTTCAAGAACATGGACCGTGAGAGGAACTGTTCACACATTTCCCTCCGGAGATTATTACACATATGTGTTTGGTTCGCCTGTTTCAAGGTACCTGAAAAGTTTTGACAGATATGCAAAACAGCTGGGAATACCGGATAAAGGTGTGAGAATTGAAAAAATGTACGGGCCCCTTCTGGAAAGCATGGGAAAGGAACCCATCTCATCAAAGGAAATAGGCAAGTTCATGGTCGAAAAACTTAACAGCATGGGAATTGCAGGAGAGAGAACCATTACACGTGGATGGTCAAGCACTCCCACACATGGGCCTGCATGGACTGGAATAACTGAAATGTCCTATCTTGGGCTCATAACCAACGCAGGCAAAAATGGCTCGAGCACCATGTGGATCAGCACAGACGCATGGCTGAATCAGAAGGGAGACAATCAGAATCCAGAAGATTGCAGGAAGAAACTTGTGCAGAAATACATAAAGTCCTATGGCCCCGTTACCTTCAACGATATTGCATTCTGGACAGGGCACACAAAAAATGATCTGAGACAAACCATTGAAGAATTGAAAAGTGACCTGATTGTGGAAAAATATTCCTGGGACAGAAATGAATATTACTCTCTGAATTCAACTGAATCTTTAGGGGAAAAGATGGATGGCGTGATCATCCTACCAAGATTTGACAGCCTGATGATGGGGTGGGAAAACAGGGACAGGATAATTCCAAATGGCCATCTCAGAAAAATTTCAGCCAATGCTGGCATTATAAAGGCAACAATCCTTGTGGATGGTTTTGTGTGTGGTATCTGGGAGAAGAAGAAAAAGGGAAAAAAGATCGATGTGAAAGTTATACTGTTGAAGGAAATTCCGTTTGAATTCGTTTCTCAAATAAGAGAAAAATTCCATGAATACGGGAACTTTCTCTCCCATGATGTGAACATCACATTCAATCAGTGATAATGGCCTGTATGCAGAGTTCAATTGTTTTTCTATTACAAAGATGCATGAATTTGATATAAAATGATTGATTCATATCTATACATAGGAAATGATGTCAAGTAGGGTTAAAATTGGCGATCACATTGAGTTGTGTCATATTTTCACTATATAAACATTCTTATAATATTATGACATAATGCTCTTAATGGAACCTAAAAATATCAGAAATGAACGAAGGCTGATAAGGCAAGGTGGGACTTTCATGGTTTCTCTTCCAAAAGATTACTTAATAGACCTGGGGTGGAAAACTGGTGATAAGATTCTTGTTGAAAGACGCGAAAATTCCGTTATGTTAAATAGGGTTCATAAACCCAGAATTTTCTCAATTGGATATGAGGGGATGAAAAAAGAAGAGTTTGTTAATCTACTTGACGTGAATAAAATTTCAGAGTTAGTCGATGTAAGAAATAACGCATTTAGCTGGAACAGGGATTTTTCAATGAAAAGTTTAAGTGAAAACCTGGCAGAGAAGGGAATAAAATATGTCAATTTACCGCGACTTGGGGCACCTAAAGATATAAGAGTGGAAATAAAAGAAAAAAATAATCCTGAGAAGTTTTTCCATGAATATTCAGAATGGTTAAGATCGAATAACCCCTACCTCGATCTTCTCGAAGTTTTGGCAAGACAGACAAATACAGCAATGATGTGTTTAGAAGCTGATTATAGAAGTTGCCATAGAAAAATCCTTGGTGAGAAGTTGCAAGAGAGAGGTTTCGAGGTAGTTCAATTATGACTTATGAACGGAAGACAGTACTTCTCACAGTGAAGGCCTACCCAGAGAGTTCCAAAAAATATGGCGCCTGCGTCTGTACGGCAGGCATCACCGAAACTGGTGAGATGATCAGATTGTATCCCATTCCATTTGAAACATTCAGAGGTGGAAAGAATATCCCAAAATATTCATGGATATCGGTTGAATGTGAAAAAGCGTCAGAATACCTGAACAGAAAAGAGAGCTATCATGTAAGATATGAAACAATTAGAGTCTTAAATCAAATTGACACTGGACACGACAGATCTTGGAAAGAGAGAAATAATCACGTCCTTCCCATTCTTTCAGATTCACTGGAGGAATTGGAAAAGAAAGCAACCTTTGATAACACTTCCCTGGGTCTGATTAAGCCCAGACAAATAACAGACTTCACCATTGATGAGAAAGAAGGTGCGAATGATCAGGAAAGAGAAATAATAAAAGAAGTCCAACTGACTCTGGATGGGGAAAGGAGAACCGAATTAGAAAGTATAGAGTATAATTTCAGATATCATTTCTTGTGCTCCAATCCTGATTGCAGGGGTCACAATATAATGTGCGAGGACTGGGAAATGCTGGAATCATGGAGAAGCTGGAAGCGAAATTACCCTTACAGGGAGACATTAATTGAAAAGTTCAAGAATAGATATTTATACGAAATGGTAAAGAGGGATCTATACTTTTTTGTTGGAACACATTCCAGATTTAATACATGGCTGATAATAGGATTATACTATCCTCCACTCCGGGAATAATAATGTCAGCTATTATTTCTCTAATTTGAAATGCCCAATTCCATATATTTATTCTCTTCTGAAGTGAATATTACCTTCAACCAGTGATGTTGAACTCATTACTCCTGAGGAGAGACATGCATCAAAAAGGAAAAATGATATAACCGATTTGTCATTACCCTTCAATCATCATGGCACAGAAATTATTAGCAATATCACTTATAGCGATTCTTATGGCTGTTGGCGCATGGTCAATTGCCAGTGGAAATACGGTTGCCCAAACAACCCCGGCAAGCAATTTGAATTCTCCATTTGTATCGAAACTGAGCAATATCACCCTGCCTCCGCAGTCACTTCCCGTAGTTACGTATTATTATGGAAACAGTGGCCAGCACCAGACCATAACGTCACCGGAGTGGACATCAATATTGAAGAATGTATTCGACAACAAGACCATCATATCTTACAATTTTGCAAACAATACAACACAGGCACTCATACTGTTTGATATAACATACACAGGCCTCAATCCCTACGGACTTCAATATGTGGTTGCACTATCTCAGATTGGCCCCCTTTCCATAGCAAATGAGCAGAAGGCATTCTGGATCACTGCAAACAAGTCCTCAATGGTCAGCGGATATTCAAACTGGAATGCACTGAATGCAGGAGCATATCCCGGATTTTCCTGGTCAAAGCCAAAAATTCTGCCATTTTCACTCACTGAGGAATACTTCGGGATATTTGCAGTCATAATCGGATCCATTTTTGTACTGTATTTTGTGTTCAACAGAAGAAAGTAAAAACATACAAAACTTTACTTATCTTATAACACTTTATCATATATATGAGCGAAAAGAAGGTCGTCCTTGGAATCACAGGGGCCTCAGGCAGTATCCTTGCACAGAGATTTCTGGAAACTGCGATATGTGATGTTCATCTTGTAATATCATCCAATGCAGGTACCGTCATTGAATATGAGACGGGAAAAAGCGAAGATGATTTTATAAAACTTGCCCGGCATGTGTATGACGACAGGGACGTGGCTGCAAGAATAAGTTCCGGCAGCTTTATTTTTGATGCGATGGTAATAATGCCATGTTCCATGAATACACTGGCTAAGATCTCCTCAGGCATAGCAGATTCCCTCATCACCAGGGCTGCATCAGTAGCATTGAAGGAGAGAAGGAGACTCATACTTGTCCCAAGGGAGATGCCCCTGAGCCAGATTGCAATCGAAAATATGCTGAGGCTTACAAATGCTGGCGCAATCATTGCTCCCGCAATGCCTGCTTTCTATACAAAGCCAAAATCCGTGGATGACATGGTGGATTTCATGGTGGGAAGAGTCATGGATCTGTGCGGGCTTGAAAATTCCCTCGTGAAGAGATGGAGAGAGGAAGAGAGGGATTGATTCTCTGATATATGAACCACAGGTGCATTCATGAAGGCTAAAAACGGCGAGGGAAACTGGAGATTGATCCATACTGAAAACATGGACGATCTGTGGTACCTGAAGAATATTCTGGGCCCCGGGAGTTTCATCAGGAAAACGGTCATGCGAAGGGATGAAAAACGGGAAGACATGACCAGATCTAAGGAAACTTCCAAGAAACCCGTTACAGTCACGGTAATGGTGGAGGATTGCGAATTCCAGCCATTCACTGACAGGATCAGGGTGAAGGGGACCATATATGAGGGGCCTGCTGAACTCATGGGCCAGCACCAGTCGGTACCAGTATCTTCGGACGATGATGTTGAGGTGATGAAGGAGAACTGGCAGGATTACTCCGGTGAAATGCTTAAGGAAGCAATGATGAAGGGCAGCGGAGGATGCATATTTGTGGTCATGGATGATGAGGCGGCCTCTGTATCAATCCTGAGGGATTATGGAATCCACACAGCTGCAACAGTATTTTCCGGAAAAAGCGGAAAAAGTTACGCATCAAATTACTCGAGAACCACATACTTCAACGAGATAATGAAGGTCATAGATTCAACGGAAGGCGACAAGCCCGTTGTAATCACGGGCCCCGGGTTTGAGGGTGCGTATTTCCTTGAATTTACAAAGGAGAAGAAAACGGGAAGATCCTTCATGCAGGTACAGTCGACGGGAAACACTGAAGGTGCGATTTACGAGATCATAGGGCTTGAAAATGTCAGGAATTTTATCGGAGATTCCAGGCTGTCAAGGGAAAAAGTATTCATGGAAGATTTCCTCAGGGAACTTGGAAGGAACGGAAACTGCACATACGGGCCCCAGGAACTTGAAAAATATGCAGAAGCAGGTGCAATATCCAGGCTCATGGTGCTGGAGACATTCATCAGGGAAGAATGGGTGAGGAAACTCATGGATACGGTGTCCAGAAGCGGTGCGGAGGTCATCATTGCAAGCGAGCATGGGGAATTTTCAAGAACCATAAGCGGGTTTGGGGGATCTGTTGCCATTCTCCGTTACAGGATTTGAAGATAAAAATTCGAATTTATAAAATATAAATGTGAAAAGATTATTAATACTGAATCTGATCTAGGTACATGGGATTTACAGCATTGGAAGGATTTTTGATATTCATCCTGATCGTAATAGTTTTGATTTTGCTGTCAGGATTGCATATCCTGAAAGAGTGGCAGAGGGCCCCGATTCTTACCCTGGGAAGATTCTCAGGCATAAAGGGACCGGGGATCATATACGTGACTCCGTTCATAAGCAAGATACCGACCATTATATCCACAAGAGTACAGGCTCAGGCATTCAAGACAGAGGCAACATTCACAAACGATAACGTTCCCGTGAACTGTGATTCAGTCATGTATTACCAGGTCATTGACCCGCAAAAGGCAGTGCTCAACATCGAGAACGTCATTACTGCAACCTCACTGTCTGCGCAGACAACCCTAAGGGAAGTCATTGGAAAATACTCCTTTGATGAGATTCTTTCAGAAAGAGAGAAGGTTGGGGAAAGCGCAAGGGAAATCATAGATCAGAAGACAGAGCACTGGGGAGTGAAGGTAACTGCTGTGGAAATAAGGGATGTCATTGTTCCCCAGTCACTTCAGGAGGCCATGTCAAGACAGGCATCAGCAGAGAGGGAGAGAAGGTCAAGAGTCACACTTGCACTGGCAGAGGTTGAGGCTGCACAGAAGATGGTTGAAGCATCAAAGATGTATGCAGACAACCCCTCCGCACTTCAACTCAGGTGGATGAATATACTTTATGAAATCGGACTCGAGGGCAAGGGTACACTTATGATGATCCCTGCAAACACCATGAATGCCGGAGTTGCAAACGTCGGCTTAAGTGAATTTGCAAAGACCCAGATGGATAAGATGGCCCAGATCAGTGATGATAAAGATAAGAAATGATCTCCCATATCTGTTCGGGAGTCAGCTGATCTATCCTCAGATCAGCATATTTTTCGCCACCATATTCTGAACCTATTTTCTTTCTTTTTCTTGAGAACATTTCTTTTATGAAGCCATCGGCATAATCCCATGGGATACTGCCTTCCCTGATCTTTTTTGATATGCTCACAATGGCGCTGTCCACATTTGGCACAGGGCTGAATGAGTTTTTTGAAACCTTCTTTTCAAGTTTTGCATTGAAATTCAGGCTGCAGAACACACTCAGCCTTGAATAATCTTTCGTGCCTGCAGCTGCGACCATTCTCCTTGCAAATTCCAGCTGAACCATGAAGAGGGCCCTGTCAAAATCAAGATCCATGAGCCTTTCCATTATGGGTGAGGATATGGAATAGGGAATGTTTCCCACAATATATCTGTGATCGATCTGGTTCAGGTCTGATTCGAGAAAGTTCGCATGGATTATTTTCAGTTTTCCCTGCGTGATATATTCCCTGTATGTTGAATCAAGAATGCCCACAAACCTGTGATCCGATTCAATGGCCGTAACAGTGAGTCCATGCCGAAGCATTATGGAAGTCAGGAATCCTGTCCCGGGGCCTATTTCAAGGACCGCAGAATCTGCAGGAATGTTCAGAATTTTTATTTCAAGTTCCCCTATGTTCCTGTCTTTAAGGAAAACCTGCCCGTATTTCTTAGTGTACTGCTTCATCCCTTGACAAAAAGCTTGTACTTTTCGTTTCTGTTTTCCAGTTCCAGAGCTATCCTGTTTGCAATCATCTTCTCGGGGTGGTGTATCTTGACCCTTTCGGAAAGATTCTCGAAACTGTCAAAGAGCTTCTTCTCCCTCTCCTCGATAATTGACCACATTGTCTTGTTTCCAAGGCCTGGCAGAAGCTCAAGGCTGTGCATCCTGGGGCTGATAGGCTGGGCATCATTGAAGAATTTCAGGTATCTGTCCTTCTGAAGCTTCACAATGTTTTCAAGTGTGTACGGAAGTTCGCTGACCGCTGATGCTGTCAGTTCCTCATATCCAATTCTTCTCTTAACAGTGGATATTTTCTCCCTCTTTGCCTGATCCTTGCCTATATAGACCCTGTCACCGACTGTGAGTATGGCATTATCTCTGGGTATAGCTTCCAAAAACTTGAATTCCGTCTCCCCGATTATGATCACAAGCGGAGTTTTGTGGAAATTGTGATCAGAAGCTCTGCCCTGCATAAGGTAATCAAGAACGTAGGCATAATCATCCATAAAAGCACCTATACTGAATTAAGATAATCAAGCAGCTTATTTAAAATATCCTCAGCGAGATTTATCTTGTAGGAAATAAGAATTGATCTCAACTGCTCCATGTTTGAAGGCATCATGTCAGCTATCTTGACCGCAAGTTCCTCTTCAACACCTGCTATTTTCATAACATATTCTGTTATCTGCTTTCCTTTTTCCCCTGAAGAATGCCTTGAAAAAGAGGATGTGTAATCATATTCCTTGTTCTCAATCTGGTCTATGTGCTCCATTTCCTTTCCTTTCTTTGACATCTGTTCATGAAGAATGTCTCTTGCTTCAGAAGTCGTTATGAATTTTATCTTCATATTACTCGCTGATCCTCTTAAGGTGCACAGGATCTGCAATGATTCTCTTGGTCACTCCGCCAACCTTTATTGAAAGGATGTAGCATCTTCCCTGTGTTCCCTCAATAAGGCCCGTGTATCCATGGAAGTTGTGTGATGGCATGCCAGCGTGCACTGAAGGATCGATAACTATGGCTGCATGTTCGCCAACTTCGAATTTTTGCATGAATGCGTTGACTCTTGGCATTCCCTTGTCTTTGACTCTTTTTGTGAGTTTGTATCTTGATCCGGCTCTTGGCCCGTGTGACATTTTAACCATTTGTTCACCTCTTAATTTCTATTACATCCAACTCAGATATTACTAATTTCATACCTGAAAGATCTGAAAGATTTGGATTGGTTCTCCCGTTGTCTCCCGATATCAGTTCCTTTATATACACGCCTGCCTCTGCTTCGATTTTAAGCCGTGCGGAATTTTTCTGGATATCCTCTATGGAAACGCACATTACCTTTCTTTCCCTTACAAGATCAGATCTTGAAGTGCTTACCCTTAATGGTGTTCTTTGATAAATAACTTTCCCGTTTATGCCGCTTATAGATTCTGCAAAGGATTCCTTTTCAATATCCCTGTCAGAGGTCACTGTGGCCATGTAGACCTTGTCGTGTTTTTCTTCCTTGAGTCGCCTGACATGGGCCCTTGATGTGTATGAGAGATCATTTATCTCTATGCCTTTTCCTGAAGAATTAACCATTTCCTGCAGTCTGGCAAGATCTATGCTTCTGGACTTCGGGTTGCATGACTCTATGATGAACTCCCTGCCGTTTCCAAGCATCCTGACATCAACATCCTCCCTGCCCGCACCATGCAGATAATACAGATCTCCGCCGGTGAGATGGTTGAGTTCTTCTCCAACTACAGATTCAATGGTGTCTTTCACATCCGAGTATTTTATCCACTTTGTCTGTGGCATTATCCTGTTGAATTTTCTGTATTTTCCATAAATATAGATGGATTTTACCTGCATATCCATCTTCATGTACCTGGTGTCGATCTTCACCATTATGTCTGGATCGTCCCTGTCCAGTTCCTTCTCCATCTTTTTTTCTATTAATTTTCCAAGTTCCCTGTTGAATTCCTTTTTTATGCTCTCTCCCCTTGATCCGTATGAACTCTGGATCATGGATTCCCTGCTGGTTGATTCCTCCGGAAAGGTGCTTCCAAGGAGGAATGTGGAAAAATCATATTTTGACAGCCTCTGAGCTATTTCACTGGCATAAAGGTCAAGTTGCATGAAAATGCCGTGGCATATGGCACATTCCACGGGTTCAACTGGTTTTATAATTCTTCCCTGCTGGCCTTCGGACTGCACAAAAGACATGCCCCTTTCGGTATTGGACATGCCGTGGCCCTCCATTGCAAAAATTCTCCCTGTGCATCTGATACACAGGTCATTGGTTGTAATAATGGCCCCTGGTGAAGCCATGGGATCACCTGGAATTTACTTCTTTCTCCACGTTGGGTCTTTCTTTCAGGAAAACTCTGGAACCGCATTCACACTCTATTTCATTGGTTCCAATGGATTTTTCAAGAATTGTTCCACACCTGATGCATTTATACTGCACTTTCCACCATTTCCTCTTTTATTTTCTGTGAATACTCCGGCGTATAGGATCCACCTGCAAACTTGTAGTCACAGTGCCTGCACTGCCAGATGCCTGTGGCGATTCTTACCACTTTCTTCTGGCTGCACTTGGGGCAATCATATTTTGCCTTCTTCTGCTTGTATATTTCTGTCCAGACTTTTCTGACTGTAACTCCGTATCTTGGCCCAAATCTTCCTGCTGGACCCACTTTCTGCGTTCTTCTGCTCATCTGACTTCACCCAGTATTTGATCTCTCACTACGTTTCCAACTCTCTCGGACATCTGTATGGCCTCATTTATCTGTCCAACAGTGAATGAACCTATGTTGCCCTTCTGCATTGCCCTGATCTTTCCATCTTCTGTCATGGTGACAGTGATTCTGGCGTTGGACATCTGCTCTTCCTCAAGGTTGGGGTCGCACAGTATTTCATTCCCTATTTTAACCATTGTGACTGAAATGGGATGATTGTTTATGGGAACAGGTATCTCGTCACCCTCGGGATCTGGTTTATACCTTGCAAAACTCAGCGCCTTGACGACTCCCATTGTGCATGCATCTATAATATTGCCATCAAAGTCTATGACATCAATATCGATGAAGACAATCATGACCTTCTTTCCGGGCTCTATGCAGAGCTTTTCCAGATTGATCATCTTGCTCTCCCTGATTCCCCTGTCCACGACCCTGGCAATCTCTATGGAATCCTCATTTGGTGGTCCCGGCTCGAATGTCGGGAATGCCATGGGGAGCATCTCCACATTTGTTGTCATGACACCAAGGTTTGGCGTGTCCGGGAATGGCTCTCCTGATTCTATCTTTATGCCAACTATAACCTTTGTTCTCCCAAGCTGCACGAATGCAGAACCCTGGGCCCTTGGGATAAAATTCTCCTCAATTGTTATATTCCTCGTCTCGTCAAATTTTCTCCCGTCTTCCCTTATGCCTGACTTGAGCTTCTCCTGTATGAATGTTCTCTTTATTTCTGAAAGTACTCCTGATGCATCTTTCGGCATTATTCACCACCTCCGGGTTCTGTGCCTTTGTATTTTTCGGCAAGTGCCTCCCTCTGGATCTCATGTATTCTCTTTGTGGCGTCAGTGATCATTGCCACTGCGGTGTCAAATTCTTCCTTTGAGAGATCGCCATCCATCTGTATAAGAACGACATCACCGGATTTTGGAAGCACTGCCATGGGCAGGTCTGCCTGTCCGAAATTGTCCTCCTCCTTTGAGAGATCAAGAACAACTTTTCCTTCAACCTTGCCTGCTGTGCATCCAACCACGAAATCCTTCATGGGTATGCCTGCATTTGCAAGTGCAACAGATGCTGCTGTAAGGCTTGCGATTCTTGTGCCTGCATCGGCCTGAGCAACCTCGATGAATACATCAATCTGGGTTCTTGGGAACTGCTCAACCATGACTGCAGCTGTGAGCGCCTCAGATATTACCTTTGATATTTCCACTGATCTCCTGTCAGGTCCCGGCCTCTTTCTCTCATCCACTGAGAATGCTGCCATGTTGTATCTTGCCTTTATGACTGCCCTCTCTATGTCCTGAGTGTGCTTGGGGTATGCCTCTCTTGGCCCATAAACAGCCACTATGATCTTGTTGCCTCCCCATTCTATCATTGCACTGCCGTCTGCCCTTTCCAGCACATCTGTCTTGATCCTTATGGGCCTGAGTTCGTCGGGGCCCCTTCCATCCAGTCTCAATCCATTTTCATCTATAAGTTTCTTGTCACTTGGTGTTCCCATTACTCTTCACCTTTCTTTTCTATTTTTAGGAATTCCGTCATCCTGTCCGTAAGTCCGTTCGTGTGTGCCATGCTCTTGATCAGTTCTATGGCACTGGTTGCCTTTGTAACGCCTTCTATCTGGCCCTCAATCCATATGAGCCCGTTCTGCCCAATGACTATGCGTGTGTTTGTGGCATCCTTTATCATGTTCACCATTGAACCTGCCTTTCCTATTATTCTTGGAACCTTTGGTGCAGGAACATAGATAATATGCCCGCCTTCGAGTTTCCTAAGGCCCTGTCCAGGTTCTTTCAGCGTGATCCAACTCAGA
>JAKAPZ010000015.1:23050-28124 GCA_021822985.1 Thermoplasmata archaeon
CTCTCCTTAACCTCGTTCACTGTCTGTACCTTTCCGTAAACATAATCTCCAACACCCAAGGCTTTCCTGATTTCACCTGAGTTGAGCTTCCATGGCGTATCATTCATGTGCAGCATGGTCATGTATGGTGATTTTATGTCCACTGTCCACATTGAGGGGCCGATATCAATGATCTTGCCTATAACCTTGTCATTTCTTCTTGGCACGTAGGCCCCATGAAATGGAACCACATCAACAAATTCGTCTCCCTTCTGTACTATTCCGAAAAACTGGGATCTGTATGAACCGTCAGCTGACCTGAACACACCATTTCTCATGTTCAGTTCTCCCTTTTCAACAATGTCTCCCGGAAATACTATCTCTTTCCTGTCATCCGTATCAATCACGTCCTCTTCATAGAATGAAATTAGCTGCTTCCTCGATCTGAAGCCTGTCCTTATCCATCCCTTAACATAAAGGAATAGGTTTTTATTATATATTATTTCTTAATGAGAATCATATTCTGCATTGCATGTTCCTGATCCGGTTTCATGACTGCAATGAATCAGGGTTGTGCAGAAAAATAATGGGTGTAACCGTACTGCCATGGATTGAGCCTTGGAAAGACTGCGTTTGTCATTGATTCAAGCATCATGTGCGGAATCAGCTTGAAAAATGTACCTTCCTCACTGAATATATCTGGATTTCCCTCCATGATTGAACTGTATATGGAATCCCATATTTCCACTTCACCGGAGGTTCCCTCAGTCATGAGTCCGTATCTGTCAAGAATCCTGCTCACTGCTGATATATAATGTCTCCCGGTGTCCATCCTGTAGGAATGTTTCATGAATATTGAGATGGAATAATCCCCGTCTCTCAGGGAACTGATCAGAATCCTGGAAGTGTCAGAATGCTGCGGAAAGGAATCAATTTGATCAGTTGTCAAATCAAGAAGTGTTTTTCCGAAGAAGTTTTTCAAAAGAGAGCCTGCACTTTCCAGCTTCAACCATACAGGCATGTGAATCGATATCTTCAGAATAGACAGTCTCCTTCCATCCCTGTCAATCTCCCCTGAGGCTATCCTTCTGGAACTTATTGGAAAGAGATCATCAGCCATTATGGTGTCCACAAGCCTGATTTCCATTGGGGAGACTCCATTCTTCAGCCTCTTTGCATTTATGTCCAGAACATTTTTTTCCGTTTCCCGGGATGCAACCACTGCCCCATAATTCGGGTTGAAAGGTGCATCACCCATTGTATTTCCAAGTTCCATTATGGTGAAATCTGCCTTCTTTGAAGTGAGATACTGCATGATATCCTTTTCCCTCTTTGCATAGGATGGAATCTGGTATCTTTTCGTCTTTGATGTGTACTGGTCTGAGGTCAGTCCTACAATTACCTTAAATCCAGTTCCCACAGCCTCATCAAGCAGTTTTTCATGGCCCCTGTGAAAGAATCCAAAGGAGCCCGCAACTATGCAGAACTTTCCTTCCATTCATTCCTCTACGATCTTTCCTATTCTTCTTACCCCTTCTATTATCTGTTCAACCGATCCAAAGGTGAAGTTCAGCCTCATGCTTGGTTTCTGCCCGCCATTTGTGCTGAATGCCTGTCCGCTGACGTATGCCACGCCATTCTTTATGGCCCTGTCCTTCATTGCCTTCGTATCTGCTCCGCTGTTCAGGGTAAGCCACGAGAACATTCCTCCGTCAGGTTCTGACCATTTTCCCCTTCCTTCAAAGTTTTCCCTGAGGGAACTGACCATGGCATCTCTCTTCTTCCTGTATATGCGCTTGTTTTCCTCTATCTGCGTGTAAATTATGCCTCTCCTTATATATTCATATGCAACGAACTGTGAAAATGAGTTTGTTGCCAGATCGAGTGCCTGCTTTATGAGGTTGAATTTTTCCATGACCTCCTCAGGGGCCACTGTATATCCGAGCCTGAGTCCGGGAGTCATGACCTTTGAGAATGTTCCAAGATAGATCACATTCTCTCCACCCTTCATGGACCTCATTGTTTTCACATCATTTCCGTAATATCTCAATTTTCCATAGGGGTTGTCCTCAACCACGGGTATATCATACCTTGCAGCGATTTCCAGAAGATGCTTTCTTCTCTCCTCATTCATTGTGTAACCTGTTGGATTCTGGAAAGTTGGAATGGTGTATATGAATCTGGGGGCCCTGTGCTCTGAAATGAGTCTCTTAATGGTCTGTTCGAGTTTTTCCACGATCATTCCGTTGCTGTCCATCTCCACTCCCTCCATCCTGAGCCTGTTTCCTGAGAATGCGGAAATCGCTCCAACATAGGTGGGTTCCTCTGTTATGATTGTGTCTCCCGGGTTCGCGAGAACTGTTCCCAGTTCATAAAGACCCTGCTGAGAACCGGAATTCACAATAATCTGAGATGTATCAGGAGTGAAACCTTCAGTTTTTCCAAGCATTTCGGATATTGCCTTGATTGCAGAACTTATTCCGAGTGTGTTCCCATACTGCATAGCCATATCGCCATAATTTTCCATGACGTAGACCATAATTTCCGTGAGTTCCTTTTTTGGAAAGGATTCGGGCCCGGGCATGCCACCTCCAAGTGAAATCATTCCTGGAGTTGTTGCAATCTTGTTCATTTCCCTTATTTCTGATGGCTTCATACCGGAAACTGCGTCCGAAAATTTAAATGCCATGATACCTAAATTTCAGTCAAAAAAATAAAGTTATGCAATAGCCTGCGGATATTCCTTAAGGTTTTCCTAAAACCAACCCAGGTCGTGGCATCCTCTTTGCATGATTTCTTTTGAATGATGATATGAAATATGATCAATATGTTGAGTTTGGAAACGGGTTTTGTAAATGGTTGATTGAAATTCACATTTGACAATCTCTGCTGGAACATCACAGATATGGAAGGGGAGATTCAATCACGATCCCGTAATGATGATTAAGAAATTGTTCGTGCGGATGAGCAGGTCGAAAGGGCGATACAAAATCGTATAGACTTCATTCACTTCTGGTTCTCATGATGAGATTTCAGACTCCATGCAAGAATTAAGCAGAGATTGATATTTTCATCATACGAATAAAAAATAATGGATTTAAGAAGAATTTAGACCTATAAATTCCATAACTCTTCCGGGTAAAGTTTATAAAATATTCGTACTATGTTTTCACCATTATGATCGAACAGTCTCTTGAATCATTGTTCTCAGAAAACAATTTCTTTGTCTATGGCACAGGTCCAGTTCTGCAAGGCAGCACACAGAATACCACCAAGAGTCAGATAGTTTACTATGACGAGAACAAAACAAAGATTGCAGAAGTCAGATCAACAGATCCTGAATCTAGGCAAATAAGAGACCATTACGCGCTTTATGGATCGGATGATGCCCCGATCATGTCCGTCGATATCAAAAGTACCTATGGCCTCCACCCAGAGATCAATGCGTTTGTTAAGGACAAAAATGGAGCCGAAATAGGAAGCATGGTTATAGATTCCTCTGCTTCCCAACGTTTTATGGTTAAAGGAATTACTGTTCTCTCCCTGGCGGCCCTGTCCCAATTGAATTACCGTAAGGGTGGAGAGTTCAAAGATGAACATGGCGTTGTAGCAACTATTGAAATGAACAAGACTGGCCTGATCAGATTCGACGGTTATAAGCTGTCCCTGAACAGTGACTGCAAACGTTCATACCTGATTCCGCTTGCGACGCATTACATAAAGAACTTCGCCCCGATTTCCAAATTGCCGAAAATCTGAATAAGATGTGGCTGAATTCAGGAGTGTATGCAGATTGCAGAGAAGGGCAGTGTTAATGGGAAGCAGAATATACGTCTGTACAATCGTTTCATGGGAAAGATGGAAACTCCTTAAACCGTTCAATGCCCTCTCCTTTCAGTCATAATCACTGAAATTGCAGATAGACAGGTTTATTTAACTGTCTCAGATTCTTATAGGCAGGTGAAGGTTGTGGGTGATACAAAACAGGCAATAGGTAACCGGCAAAATTATGTGCTTTTCACTGACGGCAAATTCATTGGGGAAGCTTGTTTGAATTTGCAACCCAGATTGCGCGTTGGAAGCTTTTTAAAACTTTCAGTCGCTCTGGGCTATTCCCCAACAGGCATTCCGCATAAAGAGATACCAAACATGATTTCAGGAGATCTTGGAAAAAAGTTTTTTGCGGATAAGGAGAAAATAGTGGTTGGAGGCGTACCTGTGACTTCAAAAAGTTGGATCATGGAGCATCCGTCACTTGACTTTGCCAATTTTCGTGTTTATCACCTGTTAAGGATGGGTGCTGGAATAATAAAACAGGGATACAATGTCTTTATAGTTTCCGAAGCCCCCGGAAATACCGGGAAATCCCATGAATTGTTCAAAACAATTCTATCTAAAGCTGGCAGAGAACCTATTTCAGATGATGATTTTAATGTCAAACTGAATTTTATACGACAGGACATAAGGGAAAGGGTGGGAAATCTGGAAGGTGTTGAAAAAAGCCTCTGGCCCAGCCTCTAGTCCAGATTTTCATTCTTAACTCAGGGTGGGCATCTGCCTGATTTGAAGATGAGCGGATATGGAAACATATTCGGGTATCTGTTTCTAAACTTATTCATTTACTGATTACTAAACATATTCAATAATGATATTCCAAAAATTCAATCAGATAATGGATATCCTTTCCGGGCCAGCACTGGAGTTCTTTATTCGAGCGGTTATTTCAATGAATATTATCTTCAACAATGTATGACACATGTCCATAATATTGTAAATTCTTACTGCTCGGAGATGAATTGAAAAAATTCTAATTTTAACAATAATGTCAATGGGTGATTTGTGCCTGAAAAAACCAAATTGATGTTTACTCATAATTACACATCATTTTGTTCCGCATTTCGTTCTCATCCCATCTGTAAATGATTTGAAATTCCCAAACGTTGTTAATTTCAGTATTGGTTGTATTTTGGTCATCAGATTCATCTTTATTCAGAGATTGAAATTGCCCATTTGGTATGTAGGTATATCATTATATACCGTTATACTATTTTCACTTATATGAAGACGAAAACGAGCATATCTATAGATAAGGAGC
>JAKAPZ010000062.1 GCA_021822985.1 Thermoplasmata archaeon
ACATAATTATTCCTCTGGCATTTTCCTTTAAAGTCTCGTCAGAGAATCTCTGTTTTACAGCAACATGTATTCTGTAAAGATTATTCCATGTTGTAGAAGTCTCAAGGGTGTCAGGAATTAGCCCATGCTTCCAGAGGATGTTTCCCAATTCCGGCCGTGAATACCTTCTCTCGTACCATTTTTTTGCAGGATATTTTCCTGCATTTGTGGCTTTCTTTGGAATTTCCGGAATTTCAGAGTCGTTGTTGGATACGATCAGTATGGAACCATTTCTGACTCCCATAAGTTTCAGATACTTCTCATATAGTTTTTTTAGAGGTGTATCGAATTCACCATCAAGTGTGATGAAAGTTTCAACCTCATCGGACAGCCTCATGATGCTTGAATAGAATTTCATGTTAGACAAATTTCTAATGCCCTCCTCATAAGTTCTGAAGAAATATGAGCCCATGAATCTTTTTACAGGTTTTCTGTGCATCTTAAATGCAACATCAGTTATCAGCCCTGTCTTTCCCTCCATGCCCAGTGCAAGCGATTTCAGATCAAAACTCTCTGAATTTCTGGGAACAAATTCTTCCCTGAAATATCCGTCTGATCCGATCATCCCGATCCCGATCACTATATTTTCTATTCCTCCGTACTGGTTTGATTCCTGCCCGACTGCCTTTGTTGCGACCCAGCCTCCAATAGTGGAATATTCAAATGATTCGGGAAAGTTGCCTATTGTATATCCATGTTCATTGAGTATGGACTCTGCCTCCTTTCCCGTGTATCCTGAACCGAGCAGAATGTAGTCTTCTCTGAAATCAGCTCTCCTGAAGTTTCTGGTGTTCAGGGCAATCCTTATTTTCTTACTGGATGAAACCAGTGCACCGGTCACGCAGGATGATCCGCCCACAGGTATCAGCTGATATTTATTTCGATCCAACTGCCTGATCAGGGTTTCAACCGACTTGTAATCGGGAAACACCACTGCGTCTACCGGATCTTTCATTCTGCCAAGCCTCGCATTGAGTATTTCTATTGAGGATTTTCCATATGAATTCAATATTCTGTCCTTATCTGAGAAACTGATCTGATCAGGTGGCAGGATAGAATATAGCAAATTTTTCAGTTCCTCGTTCTCAGGCAGTTTCTCTGTTCCTGATAAACCGTCCCATGATTCCCCTTCCGGGGTAAACGTCATGAGTTTTTCAATGGAATGGGCCTTTGAAACATATTCAGTACCAGTTTTTTCAGAACCATAAAGGGCAGGAACAGCTGCAGTATCAGCATTCGGTTGATCAGAAGCCAATTTTACCACCACGTCCGCTGAAGGAACCTTTAAGGAATTCTCCTGAGGAAAAACTGCAACCTGAAATAAAATGAAATCCCCTGACTATTGAGCAATCACTTTCATTAAATGTGGTGTAGAATGGAGATTTAATGTTAATGCCAGTGAACATCTGGGGAGGGATTGCAATAACTATTCATAAAACTTTGTTTAGTTTATTTTTTGATTTAGATTTCGGGTAGGAATAAAACAATTAAAAAGATAAAACCACACTTAAAAGACTTCTTCGAATCAGATTTCAACTGTGAAAAGTTTATTTATTCCTGTATGTTTGTTGAAACATGTATAAATTTCCATCTGAAGAATGGGCTAATGCATATTTTGAACAATTGAACGGAAACGCAGATTACAAGGATTCGGCCCGGGATTGGGAAGGAGACATAACACTGGTCATCAGTGCAGATGATACTATGAAAGATAATGCATATCTCTATCTGGATCTATATCATGGAACATGCAGAAAATACATTTACACTACAGATTCAAGCAGTATCCCAAAATCCGAATTCACATACTCCGGGAAGTATGGAAACTGGAAGAAACTCATAAATGGTGAGATTGATCCAATCAAAGGAATATTGACGGGCAAATTCAAGCTTAAAGGCTCAATGTCAAAGATCATGAGATATACAAAGGCAGCAAAGTTGATGGTAAATACTGCTTCAAGGGTTCCTTCGGTGTTCTGAATGTGGTTTTTCAGAAGCCCTTCTATCATATACGGGGAGGAATCTGTTACTTACCTGAATGATATTCCGCAAAGAAGAATTGTCATAGTTACGGATGGAAATATTGTGAAGGCAGGTCTCGTTGATATAGTGAGAAAGGAACTCCCTGAGGATTCAGATGTTCTTGTCATAGATACAGTTCCTGTGGAACCAACTATCTCTTATGTGCTGTCAATAAAAAATAAAATATCCGGTTTTAGCCCTGATCTTATAGTGGGACTTGGTGGAGGATCCTGCATGGACTCCGCAAAAGCTGCATTCGCAACGTATGAAAGGCCGGATATGGATATGCATGATATCACTCCACTGGTGCATCTTGACCTGAGGAAAAAATCAAGGCTCATTCTCATACCAACAACAAGCGGAACCGGATCTGAATGCTCATGGGCCTCTGTGATCAGTGATGATGACCACGGGAGGAAGAATGAATTCGCCTCTCCGGAAATCATAGCGGACTTTGCAATACTTGATCCTGCTATGGTAAGTTCCCTCCCGGAATCCGTAAGGAAGAGCACAGCCATAGATGCACTGACTCATGCAATCGAGGCAAGAAGCAGCACATGGAAGAATCCATATTCGGACATCTTTGCGGATAAGGCAGTTGAACTGATCGCTTCCAATCTGTTTGAAGCGCTGGATAATTCAAAAAACACGGAAGCGGTGGCTAATGTACACATTGGGGCATCCATGGCCGGTTTGGCCTTTTCAAATTCACAGATAACTCTCGCACATTCCCTGGGCCACTCCTTGGGGGCCCATTTCAACATTCCACATGGAATCTCTGTGGGCATATTCCTTCCGCATGTCATTCGCTTCAATTATTCGGAAGCAAAGAAAGAATATGCTGAAATAAACAGAAAATTTCCATCTTCCATAAGGAAAAGATACCTGTACCTGACAGTTGAGTCATTTCTTGAGGTTCTGAAAATGCCAGTCACTATTTCTGATCTCAAGATCAGCAAAAAGGAGTATGATGAAAAAATGGAATCAATGGTTTCGCTTGCACTCGAATCAACGGGAACTGTACTCAACCCGAGGGATGCTGGCAGGCCGGAGCTTGAAAAGTTGTTGAAGGAGATTGAATAAAATGATAAATTATGGAAATTATATCGGAGGAAAATGGGACAGAGAAGGGACTGAATATGAAATAGTATCTCCCATAAATGGAAAAGTATTTGCAAAGGCTGTGAAAGCCAGCGAAGCGAAGACAAGGGAGGCCATAGATATCGCTTATGAAGCAAGGGGAAAATGGGAAGCATTTACAGTTTCAAAAAGAAAAAAAATTTTCAGGAGAATGGTTCAAATATTCGAGGAGAGAATGGATGATTATGCCCGAATCGAGGCCGAGAACACAGGAAGAACCCTGCGTCAGAGCGTTTTCATGGACACAAATATTGCACTGGAACATATGAAATATTTTTCCACCACAAATGAATTCAGGGCAAGCAGAAAAATAAAGCATCCGGAATATCCACAGAGCTACGGAATTGTCCAGAACATGCCAATAGGCGTGGTAGGGGCCATTACTCCATGGAATGTGCCGCTGCTCATGGCAGTCTGGAAAATATTTCCGGCGCTTCTTGCAGGAAATACCATGGTTCTGAAACCTAGCCATTATACACCCGCAACAACATTCGAACTCGTTTCAGATCTTGAAAAAGCCGGCCTGCCGGAAGGTGTTCTCAATGTGGTTACCGGGGAAGGAAGCGTTATAGGAAAGGCACTGGCACAGAGTGAGAAGGTGAGAGGCTTGTCATTCACGGGAAGCACAGAAACCGGCAGAACCGTTACAAGAAATGCTGCAGGGACAATAAAGAAGATCGTAATGGAACTTGGAGGCAAATCTCCAAATATAGTACTGGAAGATGCCGATCTGGAAAGGGCAGCAAAAGGTGTTCTGTTTGGCATATTTCTTCATTCAGGGCAGCTCTGCGAAAGCGGGAGCAGGTTGCTTGTTCAGTCTTCGATCAAGGATAAATTTCTCAAGATGCTTGCTTTTTATGCCGATAAGATGAAGGGAGGAGATCCCCTGGACATGGATACCGATATTGGGGCAATCACGACCTTTGATCAGTATGGAAAAATTAATAAAATGATGGAAAAGGCAGTTGATGATGGTGCAAATGTTTATTTCAGAAAAAATCTAAAGGGAAATGTTCCGGAAGGGGGATTCTACATTGGGCCCACTATTCTTGACAATCTTTCCCCCAGAATGGAAATAGCAAGCGAAGAGGTCTTTGGGCCCGTTCTCTCCGTACTGGAATTTGAAAGCCTTGATGAGGCTGCAGAGATCGCTAACCAGAGCAATTATGGGCTTGCATGCGGAATCTGGTCAAAGGACAACAAAAAAGCAATTGATCTTGCAAACAGGATATATGCAGGAACTGTGTGGATAAACGACTACCATCTCATATCCGCAGCTGCTCCCAGAGGGGGATTTGGAAATAGCGGAATAGGAAGGGAACTTGGGAGGGAGGGCATTTATGAGTTCACCGAATCGAGGCATTTCTTTGTCAGCGATCAGGACAATGAACTTGTTGATCTCTCATTCGGCCTGATTGTCTCAGATTGATGATATAGGGGGTCGAGGGCGAATCAAAATCCCCTGACTCTTTCCTCAATATCTTATCTGTCTCTACAGGAATACTTTATAATTCTATGATCTGTCAGGATCACTTCCCGGTAGGATTCCATGGTTTGAAAATTCAATATCCGTTGAAATCGTACTTAACAGATCTGGATGAAGTGATAACAGATATGAATCTATATACAGAACGCTGGGAGGGAGATTCGAACTCCCGAGCTACGAGAGCACAGGCTTTCCAGACCTGCGCCTTACCAGGCTAGGCTATCCCAGCTACAGGGGGTTCATTTTGTACAGATATTTATGATTTTATGCTCACGGGAAAAAAGATCAACATGCAATAAACTTATATTCCGACTGTTGCTATATATATGAGAACATGGTAAAAATGCCCTTCAACAGGATATTATGCGCAGTTGACTTCTCTCCGGAATCAATGAAGGCCATGAGCATGGCTGAATCCATAGCGGGTACATCTGCAGACTGCAAGCTTCTTATTGTGTATGCCTTTGAACCTCCCGCTGTTCCACTGCCGGATTATCTCACAACGGTTGAGGGCCCCTCCGACATTGAAGAATACATGTTAAAGGCACAGAAACTCATGAATGAGAATGTGGAAAGAATCAACAGGGAAGCAGGAAGGGAAATTTCGGAAGGAAAGATAATCGTGGGAAAGCCTGTGGACACAATCCTGAAACTGATTGACAGCTACAATCCCGACATGGTCATCATGGGTAACAGGAAGCTTGGTTTCAAGAAAGGCATACTTCTGGGTTCTGTTTCCGCAAGAGTTTCAGCAAGTTCTCCAGTTTCTGTACTGATTGTAAGGTAAAATTTTCAAATCAGTTCTGACAACTCGAAGATTTAGACAACTCATTAAAAAAGGGAATATAGTTTCGAATGTAATGAGAAAATAAATTGAACTTTAAAGGTGTATATCAACTATTTTACTTCTGGGTCTCTTAGAACCAAAAAGTACTGTATTAAACCATAAGAAACTATAAAGAGAAGCAAACAGCCCATCACCGTTTCCGTGTTAATCGTTAGGATAGATAGATATACCAAATAATTTAAAATTGTCACTGTCGAATAGAGGATAATGGAAAAAATTGAAATTGTGTATGAAGCATTGTATCTTGTGATTGACATATTATGTAAGTTCAGTGGTTTTTTCATAAGATAATTTTTGTTTTTTCTAATTTCCTGAATGTACCAGAAACTAATACATATAAAAATTAGGGGAGAAAATACATTATAGAATTGTTGAAACATTTTACTACCTCAATAAACAGTTCCCCATGAATTCCACCCAATTTTCCCAGATAAATCATGAGTTTCCGATGAAAGCGCACTTGCCACTGGAATGTGTGGAAGAATTGATACTGTGCCTGTGTTGGTATAACCGCACCACATGGGAAAATCACCCGGATAAGATGCAGGTGAACCTTTCATGGCAATAT
>JAKAPZ010000063.1 GCA_021822985.1 Thermoplasmata archaeon
ATAACCTTCTAGCTGTGGGGAAAGCTCTCACATCCGGAATCGAGATGAAGCAGTACAGGAAAGGCATTGCAGTGACCATAAACCACCACAGAAAATAAATATCATGCAGGATGTTCCTGCAATTCAATGGCCAGTTCCGGCTCTTGCTGGTGGACAACCCAGATCATGGAAAGAACCATCACTGCTCCACCAATTATGGTGTAATACGAGAGAGGAATTCCTGTGAGCAGGACTGAAAAAGCAGCTGCGAAAACGGGCTCGGTGACCATGATGATGCTTGCCCTCTCAGGCGTGACGTACACCAGGGAAACATTCATTATGAAATATGCAAGAACTCCTCCCACCAGTGCTGTGAATATTATGCTGAATATCACAATTGTAGAGCTGAAATCTGCGTAAACAGGAAATGTTGGAATTGCAGCGGTGGAAAGTATGCATACTGTCAGCATCTGGTAGAACGTGAATTTTATCATGTCAATGTGCCTGTTCTTTGCCACATAGATTATCTGAACTGCATATCCCATTGCGCATATGATTGTGAGAATGTCACCTGTCTGCAGGCTTGTGCTTGACACCTGCCCGGAGGTTATTATGAGCAGCCCGATCATGGATATGAAAACTGCAATCCATTCCCTGCGCCCGATATTGCTCCCATAAACAAGATAGGAGAAGATGGGCACCAGCACCACATAGAACCCGGTGATCAGGCCTGATACTGCAGGAGTCGTGAAATACAGCCCCACAGTCTGAAAATAATACCCCATGAAAAGGAAAGTCCCCGCAATGAATCCTTCTTTGAAATTATCAAGATTCAGGGGCCTCCTGAGGAATGGAAACATCAGTGCTGCAGAAACCGCAAACCTGACGGCAAGGAAAATAACTGGAGACATGAATTCCAGAGACAGTTTCACCATTGGAAATGTACCGCCCCATCCTGCAGTGGCAAGCACAAGCAGGATTGAGAATTTTGACTGCTTCTTCATGAAGGTTCCTTAACCGGAAAGAGTATGTGTTTAATGAGGGATGGTTTCTTTATCAGGATTCCCAGCACAACCTTTGAAGGAAAATCTATGTCTCCTGCATTGTTGATCTTATTCAGAATAGTCGGAACGGAGATGGTGCGTTCCATCTCGTTGAGAGATGTGTCCGTGATTTTTGCGAACAGTTTCTGTATCTTCAAATCCCTGGATAATTCCTTCCCTATGGCTTTCTTCCACATTCTCTGGTAGACAGCCATTGTTCCGGATGAGAAATTTTCCTTCCCGTATGCCATATGCAGTGCCTCTGCCGCTATCTCTCCAGACAGCATTCCCGTGTATATGCCTCCGCCAGTGAGGGGTTTCACAATTCCTCCAGCGTCCCCTACAAGAACACTCCTTTCCCCGTAGGTCCTGTCAAGTGCGTGTATTGGAATAAGCCCCCCATTTATGGATAATTTTGAAGGATCGAGAAATTTCCTGAATATGTTGAGGAAGAGTTCCCTGCTCATTCCAAATCCTGCGGTGCCGATTCTTGACAGATCTCCTGCAGGAGCTGCCCATCCGAAGAATCCCCTGCTGTATGCAGAGCCAAGATATACGTCCACGCTGTCCTGATCCTTCATCTTCACCGTGGCCTCCACCTGATAGGAAGAAACCATCCTTTTCACTTTCTGATTCGGATAGAGGACTCTTCTGACAGAACTGCCTGCACCATCAGCACCCACCAGGGCTAATGCTTTCTCTTCGATGATGTTGCCATCTTTCCTGAATCTCACTGTAATATTGTCATCATGAACCTGTGCATCCATGAAGAGTGAATTCACCTTCAGTTCAACGCCTTTCTCTATGGCAGCAGCTGAAACATCCTGATCAAATCTCTCCCTGTCGATGATTATAGTCTCCTCATTCTTTGAAACATGGATGCTCTTCCCCGACGGAAAGTATATGTGTGCCCCATGAACCCTGTTCACTATGGAGTCGGTTTTTGCCATGGACAGAACCCTCCGGGAAATAACCCCTGTGCATTCAACTGGTTTCCCCACGGATCTGTGTTCCTCAAGCTGCAGAACCCTGTAGCCCATGGAACCGAGTTTGAATGCGCATTGAGAACCAGCAGGACCGGCACCAACCACTATGAAGTCATACATATTTTCACCTAAAAGAAACTGTCAAGGGTGGTATTGTTTTTCTCCCTGTAAACCCTTTGGTGTTTTTTCTGAACTGAAAGATTCTCCGCCACATCAACCTTTCTTCCGAGCCCTTCCATGATCCTGTTCACGGTCTCCTCAACTCTCTTTCCGTAATAGCCCCAGTCTGGTGTGGCCTTGAAATTCTCAGCATCAATGAATGGCTCAACCTCCTGGGGGGCAACCGAACTGTCTGTCACGATCCATGCAACCTTCATTCCCGGTATGAATCTTTCCCCCATCTCCTGCAGTTTCCTTGCAGCCCTCACATTTGCCATCGAATCTGCATTGCTGTAGCTTGCCTCATCCTTCACAGATCTTGAAATTGCAAGCTTTGCTATATCTATATCCGGGCTCCCTTCCAGTATTTTCTGCACTATGCTTCTGGAATATGCTTCAGCTCCGTCAATGTCCCTCTTCATGATGCACTCAAATACAGTTTCAAGGGCCTCACTCTGCATGCCGAAGGAATCCGTTCTCCTTACCTCATATCCCCTCACAAGCATTGTTCCGGCATCCTGTTCCGGATATACCATCATGCCCACGTACCTCTTCTTGGCACCGTGCGAGAAGAACGGATCCATTATTTTCTCGAATTCTATGGAAACATCCAGCTTTTTGGATATGTCTGATGCAAGTTTTTTGCCAAGTTCGACTGCTTCCTTCAGATCGGACTTTCCCGTCTCAATGAAGACACTGTCCGTATCTCCGTAGATAACCCTGAAACCATCCCTCTTCAGGTCGTCTATAAGCCTGAGAATTGTGTCCCGGGCAAATGCTGTAACTGATGCACCAAGTTCCGAGTTTGTGAACCTGTAGAATGCCGATGCAAGAACACCATAGAATGTGTTCATCAGGATCTTTATTGCTCCCTGCACACCGTCAAGGTATTCCCTCTCCTCCCCTGTGGCAGTCTTCATATCCTTCTTGACCTTGTCCCTGCTGTCCATCAGACTCTTCAGGAGTTCGGGTATGAGGCCCTTTTTCACATTTGGCGATAAAAACCTTATGCCCGTTGGAGAAACTATCCCGCCCTCCGGGCTCAGTGTTGTGAAGCATATGTTATATTTCATGATCATGGAGGGATACATGCTCTTGAAGTCCATCACCGCAACCATATTGTACAGGCCTGCACCTATGGATTCCACATGACCACCCTCTATGGGCCTGTTCTTCAGGTTGGATGATGCTGTCATGGGCACTGCAATGTCCCTCTGAAATGCCATCCTGATCAGAAGTGAATCGACGTAATTGCTTGTTCCACCGTTGGTCGTATCCTCCAGTGGAAGTTTCGTGACAGTAGCCATGAACATGTTGTGATCCACAACGCGCATCTTCATCAATATGCCAAGAGTGAGATCTGCATCTTTGATGCAGTATTTTATCACATCGTCAGGCCTGTTTCTGTACTCTTCCAGTATCCTGAGCCTGTCCACGTCGTCCTTTCCCTCGCCGAGAAGTTCGTTGGCCACATAGTTCAGGGTTTCCTGCTTTGGCTTGAGATATTTCTTCACGTTCCACCAGACATCGCTGATGATTCTTCCCCTTACTCTCCAGAACTGGCTGTTTATCCTCCTCGCCTTTGAACCGTCCCTGCCTATATTCAGTTCCAGCTTGTGCAGCTGCATCCTGTATTCGATCACGGGCAGATCATATCCGTCAATGTTGTAACCGATCAGTATGTCCGGGTCTTTTTCCTTTATGAGTTCATTGAATTTCCGGAGGATGTCCTTCTCATCCCCCGTGAGGGCCCCTGTCTCGTGCGCAGGAGATTTTCCTGTGGATATGGAATAACCGATTATCAGTATCCTGCCAAACTGCTTCCCGTCCTCTGGAGGAAAAACATTCTCAATATCAAAACTGAGTATCTTTATGTCCGGATTGAAGTCCTCACAGTTCTTTATCCCGCCAGTGGTTGTTTCCATCACAATGTCCGATGAATAGCGTTTGTCGTCAAACGGCTCCCCTTCCACCTGAACACATGAACCTATATCCAGATCGTATATGAATCTGTGATGGAACGGTATGTCCGCAGACATTACCTTTGATACGAAGAGCTGCCTTATTTCCGGCACCTTGAAGGGATGCTTCAGGTATATTCTTGAAGATCTCCTTTCCTTTCCGTCATACCAGAGCATCTTATCTTCGATTCTCCTGAATTCCAGATTCTTTTTTATTCCGGAGATTTCAGCATCTGTCGGTTCTACTACATCAATGTACGGATCAAATCCTCCACAGAGAACCGTGGCTGATCTTCCGTCATCGCATCTTCCGAAAAGTTCCACTCTAGTGTCATCTGTCCTGTATGATGCGGATATTATCCTCATCCTTACTTGCATCATGTTACAATGGCAATCTACCATAAAAGATGCATGCACTTCTTTACGTTTTATGAAAAAAATATCCAAAATTTAAATATTGTAAATTGATCGTGGGATGATCATGGGGAGCCGTAAAGGCTGAGAGGATCATCAGATCGACCCTTTGAACCTGATCCGGGTAATACCGGCGGAGGGAATAAAAAATGTTGGATAAGATACATCCATTTAGAGCAAAAGAGGCAATGTACACAGGCACTTCAGCGTCATTTCTTTTCTGGGGAATTGTGGCCACCTTAGGCCCCCTTATTGCGTCACAGGACCTGATTACGGGATTGAGTTCAGGTGAAAGGCTCCTGTTTCTTCTCATCGGGCCCATAACGGTACCAGTGGGAAATGTCCTTCTCGGAATACTTTCAGATCTTTTTGGCAGGAGGAAAATGTTCTTTCTCTCCATGCTGTTTTACACTTCAGGAATTATAATCATAGGATTCAGCTATTCCGTGATTCCTCTCATACTTGGACTTGTTCTTGCTGAATTTGGCGTTGGGGGCCAGGAACCTTCTGCCCTCTCACTGGTTGCGGAGAACACCGCTCCTGAAAAGAGGCCCTTCTGGCTGACCATAACCACAAACATGAACAATATAGGAAGCGCAATCATTGCATTCATATTCATTTTCAACATAGGAAGTTCAATCACTGTTTTCATATTTATTTTCAACACAGGAAGTTCAATCATTCCTTTCATATTCATTTTCAACAAGGGAACGGAAATTGCAAGAATTCTGCTCGTAACCATATCCATTGCCATGGTTGCCATAACCGTTCTCTCAATTATGCTCACTCCTGAGTCATATATATGGGAGAGAAAGAAGAGTGAAAGCAGGTGGGCAAGCGACAAGAAAGAACTCGGGATTGATAATGAAGGAGAAGTTGCACCAATGAACAGCCCTGTTTTCTCCTACCTTTTCCTTGTGACAATTGGAATATCCCAGTATCTCACCTTCGGCCTTATGGCATATGTTCTGGCCCCTGTGGAATTCTCAGGAGCAACCCTTGATGCGGAGATAATATTCGTCGCACTTCTTGGAGCTTCCATTGCGGGATTCCTTGCAGCAAAGCTTATTTCAAGGGGAACGAAGAACTACACATTGCTCTCCTTCGGATACGGGACAATTACAACACTGGTGATGCTGCTTCTTTACCCCTACCTTTACGACATGTATATTTTTCTGCCTCTCCTTTTCCTGAACATGACTGCAAGCGAATTCGCATGGGCATCCAGATCAGTCCTTGAACCACAGGTTGTCGGAACAGGAATAAGATCCACATTCATAGGACTCGTAAGACTGGGGCCCATGATTGCTTACCCTGTTTTCACGGTGATCTCGTATTCGCTGACAATCCGGCAGTTCATCTCCGTGAATTTGCTCCTCTGGGATCTGGGATTCGCAGCATCTGTCATCTGGTACGTTTACGGAATTGAGGTTGCAAAGAAAAACATCGACTATGG
>JAKAPZ010000064.1 GCA_021822985.1 Thermoplasmata archaeon
GGAAGAAGGTCTGATCTCATCACAAGAGCTTTAGCAGCAGAGCCAGCATAACTTGCATCCATGCTCAGGCACCCTCTCTACCCATGAGCATTTCTTCAAAATCTTCCTTTCTTTCGTTTAGTATTCCGCGTGTGGTCATGTCAAGGGTAAGCTTGTCATCCTTTGATGCTGCCCTGATTCCCCCCAGAACATTTCTGTCAGGGGTGAATGTGAAACCCTTTCCTGAGGAAGCGATCAGTTCCCTGTCATCCTCAGAACCGTACACAGTGCAGTTATTTCCAAGAACGGAAACTGCATATTTTACTGATTTTTCTATTATTTCCCTGTACATGGGCTTTTTTCTCAGATCCTTCAACTGCGATTCAACCATGTCCCATGCATTGCGGATAATGGCAGACTGCCTCTCCATGGTTATGTTTCTGTAAACCATCAAAGACTCGTCCTTTCCCGTTTTATCCATGCTGTCCATGGCCTCTTTCAGTTTTCTTTCCCATTGTTCCTGGATCTGGTGCACAGCTTCATTCATTTCCCTGTTTATGGAATCAACTGCTTCCTGGCAGTTTTTCCTTATGGCTGAAATCTGCTCTTCTGCTTTTTTCTCCATGCTTGAAATAATATCATCAGAAGGCATTACGATCTCACAGAACTCCCTTGAGAAGAACTATTCCCAGAACAAGTCCTATAATCCACAGGGTCTCCGGTATCACGAAGAATATGAGTACCTGTCCAAATTTCTCAGGCTTTTCAGCAAATATACCCATACCTGATGCTCCAATTCCCTGCTGGGCCATACCCGTTCCTATGAGACCACCTGCTATGGCAATTGCAGCTGCAATGGCTTCAAGCGGGTAAGTGTAATTCACGCCTACACCTGAGGCTGTGGTGTTGGTAGTCGCAGCAGGGTATATCAGTGCTGAAAGTAACCCCATTACCGTGTTAGAATCAACGATCATTTTATAATCCCATGGGCTAATAGATGATGTTTATTTAAATTTAATCTGTCCTCCCATGTATGGATGAAATGTATGCCAAACGGCTGAATATGCCATATTTTTTTATGCAATATGATTCGCCCCCAAATAGACTAATATAATATATACTCCAAAAAAATAAGATAACTCTATTCATGAATCTGATTCTACAAACGCATGAGTGCTTTTTTCAACATATGAAACTCATTCCTGGCAAGAAGTGCCTTATGGCAAAGATCAAATCTTTGCTATGGCAAAGCCGGCATATGCATAGTTTCCTGATGCGGTGAACATGATTATTTTTACAATTGTCATGCTTGATAAACTGTTGTTGAAATAATGCATATTGTGGAATGCTGCTTCACTCACGTAAAGATCCAGAGTTACCTGAGTTCCGTTCACAACATCTATCTTCATGTAATTTCCCGGGTACTGTGTCGCGTTGAAGGCTGTTGCATTTACTGATACAGTCCCATTGGTAACATTGGAATAATCAAAAATATACAGGCTGTTCACCGTTTCCAGAGGTGTGAAATTATACTGTATCATTGTGGCCCCCGATATCTCTGCCGTATAACTCAGGTTTGCCTTTATGGGAAATTGTGAGGTGCTGAGAGATGTTGAAACTGACACATTGCTCTCGTATATGGTCACAGTGACAACTGACACGAAAATAACTATGAGGATCACGGATAGAATCTTGTTTCCCAGACTTCCCAGCATGCAGGTGTATTGCATTTTTCTATATAATACCTATTAATAGTTAATTAGTTAATGGATTATAAATTAAGTATTTATACGACTCTGCGATGGAGTGTTTATGGTTCAGTACAAGTGGGTCGCACTTTCCAATACAACAATGGGGGTTCTGATGGGCTCAATAAATTCCACCATAATACTGATTTCGCTTCCTGCCATTTTCAAAGGCATAGATCTCAACCCATTCCTCGGTTCCTCATTCCAGTACCTTCTGTGGATACTGATGGGATACATGATGATCACTGCGGTGCTTCTTGTCACGGTGGGAAGATTGTCCGATATATATGGAAGGGTGAGGCTGTTCAACCTTGGATTCCTGATCTTCACCATAGGTTCCATACTTCTTTCCATCACACCAAACACAGGTGATCTTGGGGCCCAGGAACTCATTGCCTTCAGGATCATACAGGCAATCGGCGGTTCATTCCTCTTTGCAAATTCAGCTGCAATAATAACTGACAGTTTCCCCGCAAACGAGAGGGGCAAGGCCATGGGAATCAACCAGATATCTGCCCTTGCAGGTTCCCTTGTGGGCCTCATTCTTGGAGGCATACTTTCAGCATACAACTGGAGATTCGTTTTCCTGGTGAGTGTTCCGGTTGGTGTTCTTGGAACAGTCTGGTCCTATTCCAAATTGAAGGATCACTCCGTCAGGCATAAGGATCAGAAACTGGACATACCGGGAAATATATCCTTCGCCGGAGGACTCACCCTGATACTGATCGGAATAACCTATGGCCTGATGCCTTACAACGGAAGTGCCACGGGCTGGTCCAATCCTTATGTGATCCTTTCCATGATCGTTGGTGTGGCAATGCTTGTGGCATTTGTCTTCATCGAGATGGTTGTCCCATACCCGATGTTCAATCTGTCGCTTTTCAGGATAAGGGCCTTTTCAACGGGAAGTTTCGCAAGCCTGCTCCAGTCCATGGGAATGGGTGGCCTCATGTTCATGATAATCATACTCCTGCAGGGAATATGGCTGCCTCTCCATGGATATTCCTACAGCAGCGTCCCATTCTGGGCAGGAATATATACGATACCCATGATGCTGGGATTCGTTGCTCTTGGGCCCATCAGTGGCGCACTCTCTGACAGGTTTGGAGCCAAGGGGCTTTCCACAGTGGGACTCCTCATAAGCGCCGTTGCATTCCTGCTTCTTTCCACGATTTCATACAATTTCTCGTACATTCCCTTTGCCCTGATGCTCTTCATGATGGGTTCAGGAATGGGAATGTTTGCTGCGCCAAATGTGACTGCAGTCATGAATGCCGTTCCTCCGCACCTCAGGGGAGTCGCTTCCGGAATGAGATCCACAATGCAGAACACGGGCCAGACCCTTAGCATGGGATTATTCTTCACCATAATTGTCGTGTACCTGACAAAACAGCTTCCGGGTGCATTCACATCATCACTTTCATCCGCAGGGGCCCCTGTACTCATACCTGTGCTCACGAATATACCGCCGACATCTGCACTGTTTTCGGCCTTCCTCGGATATGATCCCGTTGGGACAATACTGTCAAACCTGGGGCCCATATCCACACTCATATCGTCAGGAGCAGGAGGTTCCGGAATACTCGCAACGCTTGAGGGCAAGATATGGTTCCCCACAACTATTTCAGGCCCATTCATGGATTCACTTCATGTGACATTCTATGCAGGGGCACTCATCTTCGTACTGGGAGCAATTCTTTCGGCCCTGAGGGGAAACAGGATCGTATATGAGGATCTTGGGTCTGAAGAAACTGGCATAGAAAAACCTGAACATGCACCGCTGGTTGATCCGAAGAGCTACCCTGAAGAAACTGCCCCGGTGCATAAATGAAACTCAACTCTCTTTTTTTAAAACTGTTTCTCAAGGCATAACCTTTCACGTGCTAATGAAACACCATAAATTGCTAAAACATATTTTTTGATTATTGCATTAAATTTTTGAAAAAATTAAAAAAGTGTGTTAAGAGGGGATTATACAGGTTCAACACAGAAGTAACAGGACGGAGTGTAGAAATTGTAAGAATTTCCGTTGCTGTCTATGAAGAATGAAGTGGATTGCGAAGAATAAATTGAAATGCTCAATGTATTTCCTGCTCCGAGCCCGGAATAAAATCCGTCGACTGAGTTCGATAAAGTAAATCTATACATGTTTGAATGCGACATGAACTCCAGTGATATGGATGACATATCGCTGATTAACGTGCTTGTAAGGCCTATTGATGCGTCCGCTACACTTACACCGTTGACTACATCATCTGCAGTGCCTGCACCGGGAATGATTGAAACTGCCTCATTCACTGCCAGTGCAAGGCCCAACATTGCGGTGAATGTCCCCACTGCATTGTTCATCTGCTTCATCATAGCTGCTGCATTGTTATATTCCTTTATATTGGATGAATAATTGAGATTGGAATAAATCGCGTTGGGATTCAAATTTAATTTGCTCACTTTTGCAAAACCAATGCTATTCAGAAATGCTGCCCACATGTTGCCTGTTTGCGAAGAATTTGCACTGTTTGAAGCAAGAAGGCTAAGTGAGGATTGAAGAATATTAGTAGGATCAATAGTATTGTTTCCTGTGTTGTCCACTTTTATGGAAGTCACAGTTGGGCCATATGTCAAAGTGCAATACCATTCATTATTGAAGAAAATTGGTGTAGGATAATCTACCTGATAATATTCTACAGTAAAAGACACATTCGTCAAATAAATCATACTTAAATTAAGGCCGTTCAATTCATTAAGAGAAGCAGTTTGCCCATAAAGGGGTTCAGCATAGCCTTTATTAAATGATGCAACTGTTGAATCCTGCACTGAAACGCAGTGTGAATAATATTCACAAGCCTGGGCTGTGTTGAATTGATAATTTGTTCCTGTTGTAATGGATAAAAATCCATAAGTAAACTCCGAATTTGTATCTGTTGCATTCTTGAGCTGCGCTAAAGTCAGAGGAAGTATTCCTGTCCATGACTTCTCTTTGATCATTTTGTTAAAGGGAAGATACTGCCCATTGCATTCAGGGCCGCACAGGCCACAAGGCGGAAAATTAAAGGGTGCTACTCCAGTACTTCCGCCTCCACCAAAGATTCTGCCTGTGTATGAAGCACTCATTTTGTTAAGGATTCTTCCGCCTATACCATTCTGCAATGAAGTCATGTTAATTTTGTACATGTGCGAGGGATGTGAGAGGTTGAATATGATATTGCTTGAAAGGGATAACTGAGGATCAACAGAACACGTGATGAAAGAAGATTTTGAGTTGAACACGGAAGAGAACGGTGAGTACATTATGTTGTTGAAATAGTTATATACGTATATGTATCCATCATGCTGGAATGAGTAAGAGGCATCTTCCTGCAGGGATACGTAACTTTTCGCGGAAAGATTGTCTGATCTCCATGCATTTCCTATGCGGAAGAAATTATTTCCAAGGTATATTTGCGATTCAAGTTTTTGAATCCTGCCGCTATAGAGTGTTTCCAAATATGAGTTGGACGATTGATTCATATCTGATATGTTTACAACATTCCCTTTTGTTGTTTGGTTTATTCCTGAAGGAACCACTGAAAGAATTGAAACATATACATTGGTAAAATTTTGGGTTGAGTTCCCTGATCCTGATACGAATGGCGTAGCGGAAGGAATTGACCCTGTAAATTTAAGTGAGAAATTGATGGGGACACCATTATGCACTGTTCCATGTTGATAAAACACAACGTATGTGCCTAAAGTGGCTACCACTATTATGGACGCAAATACTGCAAATAATATTTTTCTGTTTTCCCTGATTTTGCTCATGTTAAGCATGTTTTTCAAGTTCACGATGGTGGAATTATCAATCATATATATATGATTAAATTTTGTAAACAGTATATTGAACAAAAAGCTGAAAAAATGCCTTAATTCCAATCGCTTTCAACCTGCAGAATATTTTCCGTACACTAATGGATTTTATGGAGAAATCATATTTTATCCTTGTTAAGGCTCAGTTTTCTCTCCATCTTATGAGGTACTTTGCGATGGCAAAGTAAATCACGGTCTCTGCAACCAGTGCCAGAAGAGAGTATTCAAGTACTGCCGCATTCCATGGCTCAAGACCGAATATGATCTGTGCGCTGACGGCCGCAGG
>JAKAPZ010000065.1 GCA_021822985.1 Thermoplasmata archaeon
ATCTGCCTCTCCGATCTCCCGATAAGATGATATTTAACCCTTTTTCCCATCCTGTTGAAAGATTCTTCGTGCGAATCAGGCATGAAATTCATTTTTTCATTTTGAATTTCAATTGATGTCTTTATAGCGCCACCCGGCATGATCACGGGATAACATATGCTGAAGATATTCAGGACAGGAAAATTGAATCTGGACATGCTCCAGGAAACGGTTGAGAACATGGTGGCAAAACATGGGAAGGTGAGCCTTTTCCTCTCTGATGGTATAATGCTCCCGCCCGGGCATGTGCTGAGCAGATTCCCGATGGAACAGGTATTCGTCACGAGAATACTCACAAGCCACCAGTTCCTTCGTGTGCTCATGGAGATGAATTCCACTGCATACTACATATGCATGAACTCAAAAATCATGGATGACTGGAAACTGCCCACGGTTGATTCCATATATGATGTGCTCAGGATCAGGGCAATTTCAGGCCACTGCGATATTGCAATGAATGTAGTGGGCGATTATTCTCCCATATTCTCCATTGCAACAGGCAAACATGATCCTGCATATGGAAAGATAGGGGAGGTGGCATGACCATGGGAAGAACCACGCCCAGCCTGAGGCAGTCCTTTGATCTCATGCTTGAGGACATAAACAGGATAAAGGGCATGATAAGCGACAATGAGCTTGAGGAGATGCAGAAGCTTGTGGCCTATGGAAGGAAGCATGCTCCTGAACTCCAGTTCCTTCCAAGGGATGATCAGCTTTTCACCATACTCTTCATGCTTGTGGAGATGCGCAGGGAGATACTTCTCTTTGAAGGAAAGGATGAATGATACAGTAATAAACACCACTGGAACCGACAGGATCACGCTGTGGAAATACAACGGAAAACATGTTTCCCATGTTAGTTTTCCCCGCAGGACATGGATATTTGCCTCAGGTGACAGGTATGATCTTGAATTCCTGGAAAGGCAGCTGGATACAGGCAATATAGAACACCAGTGGGATTTGGGGAAGGATGTATACGGGAAGGTTGAAGGGCTGAAGATATTCGGAAAGCCCAGTTCCCTGAACAGGATCATACAGATCATAGAGAGTATAGGGAATCACAGGAAGTTCATGATCTATAATGCGGACATCAACAACCATCTCAGATTCCTTGCCGAGAATGATTTTTCATACTTCAGCCTTGAAGATCCCATGGATTTTGACATGAACATCCCCCATGTATCCGTGAAGGGGAGAATGAAATATGGTGTTCCCGAAAAGATAAGCCTGGATGGCGGTCAGTTCATGAATATTGAAGCGGGCATTCTTGAAGAGCTTTCTGAACTGATCAGGAACAGCATGATGATCATCTATGACAACGGGGACAGGTTCTTCTCAAGAATACTCATGCTCATGAGGAACATGGGAATTGGTGTTCCATCCTTTTCTTCTTCAGGAGGCACCGCGTATGAATCCTATGGCATGATACATTCAAGATCGGCGACAGTGCGCATTCCCGGAAAGATATGCATACCCATGGATTCATTCATACTTCAGGAAACTGGAATTGAGGGGCTCATAGAAACATCAAGGATGTCATGCCTGAGTCCCGAGAGGGCGGCAACCATGACCAGCGGAAGTGCAGTGTCATCCATGGAGGAGGCTTTCGCCCTGAAACAGAACATAATGATACCATACTACAAGAATGACCATGAATATGAGAAGAATCTGGAAACGCTGCTCTCCACAGATATGGGTGGCCTGGTGCTCCAGCCTGAGCCCGGAGTCTACCGGGATGTCCATGAGATAGATTTCTCATCAATGTACCCGGGTATCATGGTGAATTACAACATATCCCCTGAAACAATAAATTTCCACCATGGAAGGCCCGTGGAGGGGACTCCATACAGGATAAGGGAGGAGCGTGGATTCCTGCCTTCAGCCCTTGACATGCTCCTGAAACGGAGGCTTTTCTATAAATCGGTGAAACATCTCAGCCCCGTTTATGAAAAGAGGGACAAGGCGCTGAAATGGATGCTCATCACATCCTTCGGCTACACGGGATACAAGAATGCAAAATTCGGGAAGATTGAGGCCCATGAGGCCATAACCGCCACGGGAAGATATGTGCTGAAAAAGGCAATTGACATCTGCAGGGATATGGGTTTCACCGTCATACATGGAATAGTGGATTCGCTCTGGATACAGGGCAACGGCAGCATAGATGAACTTCTTGAAAGGATCAGCAGGGAAACATCCATAGGCATTGTGGAGGAGGGGCACTACAGGTGGATAGTGTTTGTGCCTGCAAGGAATGGTGAGGGCTCCCTCAACAGGTATTTTGGCCTGAAGCATGACGGAACATACAAGATAAGGGGAATCGAGATCAGGAGAAGGGATTCTCCCGATATATGCAGGAATTTCCAGAGAGATGCCCTTGATCTGCTTTCAGGCTGCATCACGCCCGAAGACATCAGGAAGAAATACGATCAGGTTGAAAAACTGAAGAACAGGTATCTCAGCATGTCTTCAGGCATCAGTGCAGAGGACTATATGATAGGATTCCACATGCAGAAAAGGCATGGGGAATATGCCTCCATGACGATCAGAAAATCCCTTGGACAGACGCTTGAAAGAAGGGGCCTTGAGATCCAGCCCGGAGAAACCAGGATGGCAATTGTTTCCGACGGGAAAAGGAAAATACTGTCGTTTCCCGGTGATGAGGCAATGCCTGACATGAAGTATTACAGGAAACTTCTGCTGAGATCCTTCGAACCCATTGATTTCATATTTTCCTCGCTGAATATTTCCTCTTCAATACAGAAAAAACTGACAGATTACTGATTATATTTGGGAGAAATCACATTGCGTTCAGCATGGATTCAATCTTCTCCCCGAGAATGTGGACAGGTATGTCATTTATTGCCAGAACCTTCTCCACGCCCTTTCCATAACCCTTTCCCATTATCCTGCCCTCAACGATTCCGCTGTTCTCAAGCTTCCTGACTATCCTGTAGAAGTTCAGTTTGTTTATGGGGATGCCATGATAATGCTCCATGAGGACTGTAAGAGAGGACATGACTTCCAGTGTGCCTGCAGAGGAGGAGTGGTGGAGAGTCCTGCACAGGGCAAGAAGAACCATGAGATCATCATACGAGAAACCGGAAAGCCTGCTCTCCGTCACATAGGGGCTTATGATGGAATTGGCCGTCCTGAGATCTTCCATCTCAATGGCTTTTCCTCCCCTGTGAGTGCAGATGAATGCAGATTTCTGGAGAAGTTCAATGGCAACCCTGGCACTGCCCGAAGGCTCAGACATCTCGCTTATGGACTCTATGATGCTGTCATCGAACGAGCCGGGAAAGAGGCCCTCCACTGCCCTGTCATGCACGATCCGGAACAGTTCGCTGCTTGAGTATCTGGGAAAATTTATGGACGAGAAGAGGCCCATGGATTTCTTTTCCCGCTCCGTGAGGAAGAGGGATGGATCATCCATGGTGATGAAAATTATTCCTATGTTTGTTCCGTAGAGTTCCTTGTTCCGTATGAGGTTGTATATCCCGTCCCTGTCAAATTTCAGTATGTTTGTGGCCTCATCCAGTATGAGCAGAATGTTCTTTTCCTTCATATTTCCTATCTTTTCAAACAGTTCAGCATAGGGCTGGTTTTTCATGATGAACGTTCTGCCCCCATGTATGATCTCCAGAAGAATGTTCCTCACATTTGTCAGGGAGATTGTGTTGAAATAATAACTCCTGAATTTTGTGTTTCCGGAGATTATCCGCCTTGCAGTGGCAGTTTTTCCCGTTCCTGATCTTCCGTATATGGAAACTGTATTGGCGACACCGGAAAGAAGCGGAGCGATGGAGAGACTCTCTATTATGGATCTCTGTTTTTCCCTGAACCTGAACTTTTCAGGTATGTATGAGAAATCAAAAACTTCAGGATTGGACACTATCAAATGAAATCTGCTCCATGTTCATAGGCATTACCACCTAAAAAAATTAATGAATATTTCCCAAAAAAAAGGAAATGCCTATGCCCTGTATTTTTCTTCCGTGTATTTTCTTGATGTGCCGAAGGGTGTGAACTGTTTTCCGTTTCCCCTGTAGAACTTGGAGAAAAACTCGACGTAGATAAGCCTCACTCCCTGTATTCCGCCCTCCACCAGTGCAAGCAGCAGCGCAAAGAGCTGCCCGAAGACAAGCACTATGACGCCGAGTATTTCCATGGGCAGGCTTGATGTTGTGCTCAGGAAGAACTGGTTGATGAGCTGTGTGAGTATGACAGATGCCAGGAGTATTCCCATTATCCTTGTATATGAAAGAACATGGCTTATGACCGATGGCAGTTCTATCAGTCCGCGGGATTTCTCGGCAAATACTATGAAAAGAATTCCTACCACGATGCCCCCCACGTCAATGCCTGCATATATGTTTGTGAATGGATCCGTGTTGAGTGAATATATGAGAGAGAGCCCGTAAATCACCACTCCCCATACAAATATGAGCCATCCGATCTTGCCCAGGAGATGTCTCATCTCCCCGAAGTAGTATTCGTTCAGCATGCCTATTATGAGCCCGAAAGAGACCATGAATACACCGAAATAACCACTCATGAGCAGTATCTTTGATGTGTAGACCATGGGATCATAGTATGTCATATGAATGGGGCCTATGGTTGACGGGAGAATGCTCATGCCGAAAAATGAGTTGAATATTATGCCCGATATGATTGCCACTACTGAACCTGGAATCAGTGCCTTGGCAAGTATCTGGAGCTGATAGGGTGTGAATATGGATGATATGAATCCTGTGAGCTTTCGCGGAAGCTTCACTTTCCTGCCTGTACCATTTATTCTCCTGACGATCCACGTGGAGAGAAGCAGGATGATTATTCCGAAACCGAAATCGCCTACCATTATGCCGAAGAATATGGGAAAGACCATTGCAAATATCACTGTGGGATCTATTTCTCCGCTTTCCGGAAGCGAGTAGAATCTTATGAATGATTCAAAAAGCCTGAAACCCTTAAGGTTTCTCTGGAGAGTTGGCCCCTTCTCTTCTGTTTCAAGTGTCTCTATGATGCAGAGGTTTGAGGTCTGCTCCTCGATCAGTTTTCTTGCTGTCTCGTACCTGTATTCAGGAATCCAGCCCTCAAGTACAGAGATGCTCTCCGAGGATGGCATCTTCATTGCAACTTCATATTTCTTTACCTCAATTTCCAGTGCTTCCCTTATGGCAGATATGTCTGAATAATATTTATCTGACAGGCCCTCGAGGCCCTTCATAATACTATCGATGTTATTCTGTAATTTTTTCCTCATTTCCACAAGTTCGTCAAACCTTTCAGATGCCATGCCATGCATGGCAGGTATGTAGATGGGTTTCTCGCCCAGGCTGCTAAATTCTACGGCCACTTCCCTGTCCATACCGTTTGGGACTGTGAGAACGGTGAAACCCTTTCCATGAATTGTCACCGCATCCTTTATGGATGTCTCATGATGATCCCTGATTATATAGGATGAAACCGTATTGTTGCTCAGCCATTCCATGTCCAGATCCATGTTCCTGAGATACTGTAGAATCTCAATCTTGTTGTCCACATCCTTGAGATTCACCTTCAGCTGCTCCATTGTTTCATAGGCAACCTTCACGTCATGCTCAATCCTTATCCCGGAAGCAGCATTCATGATCTCATCAACAGATTCGAATTTTTTCCTCCCATTCACCTTTTTTCTTGGAAGAAGATTCTCATAGGAACGGAATGTGTTGAGTTTCTCTATCACTTCCTCCCTTCCAGACATGATATTGGGATTTTTCAGGATA
>JAKAPZ010000066.1 GCA_021822985.1 Thermoplasmata archaeon
GAACAACAGGATCGTTTCCATACTGATCAAACATGGAGTCAGGGCAGTTGGAATCTCGCCATTCACCCTGTTCAATGGCGATGCAATGGATTATTCTCCCGTCACAAGAGCAGTGAAATCCGGTTTCGTTCCCGTAATATACGGTGATTTCTACACCGATGGAAAGTATGGAGGAATAATCTCCGGGGATGATCTCATGATCGAGGCATGCAGAACGGCAAAACCTGAAAGGGCCATATTCTTCTCTGATGTGGACGGGGTGTTCGACAAAGATCCGAAGAAATACAGAAGTGCACAGCTCATAAGGAAATATGAGAAGCATGAACTCAATTTCAACACCGTGAAAAATGACGTCACGGGGGGCATGGACAAAAAATTCAGGTCCATGCTCCAGTGCAGGGCCCTTGGAATAAAGACATATCTTATAAATGGTAATTACCCTGAGAGAATAAGAAACATAGGAAATGAAAATTTTGTGGGGACTGAATTTTGATGATAGAAAACAGGAAGGAAGAGCATATCAGGATAGCAGAGGGAAAAGAGGTCAATGCCCGGCATAATTTCTGGGATGACATAACGCTGATACACAGGGCAATGCCTGAGGTCAATTATGATTCCATAAAAACGGATGTTGACTTCATCGGCAACAGAATCGACTACCCCATGATCATCTCATCCATGACCGGAGGAACGGAGCTTGCAAGGAAGATCAATGAGAATCTCGCAAGGGCTGCAGAGAAATTCAATATACCCATGGGACTTGGAAGCATGAGGGCAGCAGTGGAGAGGAAGGAACTGGCCCCCACATACTCAGTCATAAACAATTTCAAGATACCGGTAAAGCTTGCAAACATAGGGGCCCCCCAGCTCATACAGCAGGAAAAGAAGGCACTGGAAGAGAAGGATATAGATTATCTCATGGAGCTTATCGATGCAAAATTCCTCATAGTGCACTTCAACTTCCTCCAGGAACTCATACAGCCCGAAGGGGACAGGAATGCAAAGGGTGTCATGAAGAGGGTAAAAGAACTCTGCTCAAGCTATCCCATAATAGCAAAGGAGACCGGAGCAGGCTTCTCAAGGGAAGACATAGACGAGCTTGTTGACTGCGGTGTCAGGGCCATAGATGTGAGCGGCCTTGGCGGAACCAGTTTTGCAGCCATTGAATACTACAGGGCAGAGAACACTGGAGACCTGGAAAAAACAAGGGCAGGAAAGACATTCTGGAACTGGGGCATCCCTTCACCCGTTTCTGTATCTCTCGGGTCAGGGAGAACATATACCATAGGAAGCGGAGGCCTGAGAAGCGGGCTGGATCTTGCAAGGGCCATAGCCATGGGTGCAGATGCAGGCGGATTCGCAAGAACAATACTGGAAGGTGCAGACAGTTCATATGGGGCCCTTGAGACAAACATAAAAACCATAATACGGGAACTGAAAACTGCAATGCTTCTCACCGGCTCTGAAGACATGAGCCAGCTGAAGTCCAGAAAATTCATAATTGAAGGGGCCCTCAAGGCATGGATGGAACAGTATGTCAGAAAATCCTGATGCGCCTGTGGAGGAGAAGACTGAGATAAAATGCCCTGCATGCAATTCAAAACTTTTCTACATACAGATGATAACTGACATAGCCTTTGAGAGAAAGGTTCTTGTCCAGTCCTACTTCTGCAAGAAGTGCCTTTTCAAGAAGAATGATGTTGTCCCATTAGAATCGGGACGGCCCCTTAGGTTGAGCGTTTTTGTCAGGAACAGGGATGATCTCAGGATCACTGTATACAGGTCACCCTTTGCAAAGATCGTCATTCCGGAAATAGGTGCAGAGATAGACCCGGGAGAGACATCCACGGGAAAGATCACAACAATTGAAGGCATACTGGATGACATTGCCGGAAGGATGGAAATAGTCCTGAGAGACAGCGAAAAAACACCTGAAGAGATGGAGAAGGCGAGGGAATCCATAGGAAACATAAGAAATGTGAATATACTTCCATTCACCCTGACAATTGAGGACGAGACGGGAAAGAGCAGGATACAGAGCAGCAGGACATCTGTGGAAACCATTGATACCGGAATGGCCTGATTCATTCCATATGAGGAATGTATCAAGTATTAATATATGGATTGGGATTCAGCCCCCATGATCTCTGGAAAAAACATCCTTATAACCGGGGGGGCAGGTTTCATAGGCTCCAACATGGCACAACTTCTTCATGAAAGGAACAGCATAACGATTCTTGATGATTTTTCAGAGGGAAATGAAGATAATATCAAAACACTGATTGGAAAGGAATCAGTCTCTGTCCTGAAAGGCGACATCACAAATGAAAAAACATTCGATAAATTGCATGAGAATTTTGATCTTGTCATACATCTTGCGGCAAACTCCGATGTGAGAACAGGTTGGGAATACACGGGAAAGGATATGGATATCAATGTGAAGGGTACATACAATGTGCTTGAATTCATGAAAAGGAAGAAAATAACTGAACTCATGTTCTCATCCTCATCCACCGTATATGGTGAGGCCTCAGTCATACCCACACCGGAAACCTATGGCCCCTGCCTGCCCATATCAACATACGGTGCATCAAAACTGGCCAATGAGGGTTTCGTATGGACCTATTACCATTATTACGGCATCAGGCCCGTCATATACAGGTTCGCAAACATAGTGGGCAGGAATTCCACCCATGGCGTGATACATGACTTCATGGGAAAACTGAAGAAGAACGGCAGGGAACTGGAAATACTTGGAGACGGAACGCAGGAAAAATCATACATGCATGTGGATGACTGCATTGGGGCCATGATCCAGATCTATGAAAAGACCACGGAGGGTGAGATTGTGAATCTCGGCAACACCACAAGAACCAGTGTCAGAAGAATTGCAGATATTGTGTGCGAAACCATGGGCCTTGACAGTGTGAAATACAACTTTACCGGCGGTTTTGAGGGGAGAGGATGGAAGGGAGACATCAAGATTGCCCAGCTCTCCATAGACAGGATGCTTTCCCACGGATGGAAGAACAGCCAGGGGAGTGACGAGTCTGTCTATAAGGCATCTCAGGAAATATACAAACAAAGGGTTTCCTGAACTTTTTATCATGACTGCCTGACATGTCAGGTATACCTCTCAAATATATTTTCACCATACTAAATTAAGGTGAAATAAATGGAAAAACTTGAAACAATATTTTACACGGCAATCATTGGAATTATTGTTGTATTCGGTGCAGGAATGTACATGACAGGATCAGTTTCACATGCTCCAGCCCAGAATTCAGCAACTTCTTCAAATTCATACAATCTCACGCTGGTGATCACCACGAATAATTATCTTGCATCCGCAAACCACAGCCAGCCTGCATATTATGTGCTTGAGAACGGGCAGCTGACATCATCAGCCCAGATATACCTGCCTTCCAGCACACTCATACACCTCACCATAATCAACTACGACTCAGGACCTGGAAATGTCCCTTCCACATATGCAAATGTCATGGGAACAACCAATGGAACGGAATTCATAATGAACGATTCTGCTGTAAATATGTCATCCGGCAGTGAGGGCCAGTGGGTCAGCACAGTGCCTTCAGCAGACCTTGCTCACACATTCACAGTGCCGGGCATGAATCTCAACATACTTGTGCCATCCCAGTCCATAACAGAAGCCACATTCCACACAGGCAGCAGCGGTATGTTCCAGTGGCAGTGCGAGATTGACTGCGGAACTGGAACGAGCGGATGGAGCGGGGCCATGACAACACCCGGATGGATGATGGGCCAGATAGTTGTGCAGTGATAACTGCATTGACAACATTTTTTTATTTCCCGGATATCACCTGTATGGATGGCATACACGATAACGTTTTCAGGTGGATCCTTGACCATAACAAAAACTGCAAACACGTTTTTTCCGGAAGCGGGATGCCTTTTCTCGATCTTGAAAAATACCATATAGAAATGGATGAAAGGGAATTCCAGTCCAGCGTCCCCCATATGGATGAACTTTTCCGGGAGAGGGTTGCAGAACTCTACGGCATCGGGAGCGATCAGGTTCTTCCCACCGCAGGAGGATCTGAGGCTATCCAGGTTGCATCACTTTACCTCAGCAGGAATTCGAACAGGATAGTTGTTCCTGTGCCTGAATATGAACCCATTTACCGTGTTCCCTCATATTACGGATTCAATTTCAGGACAGAGCCGGATCTTCAGGGAATGAAACTTTCCCCTGAAGAATCACTCAGCTTCACATCGCCGAACAACCCCACAGGTATTGAGGCCGGAGAGAGAATGCCATGGTTCCTGGAAGATTCTAAAAACCTTGCATTTGTCGATGAAACATTCATGGAATTCACCTTCCCGCAGAAACCCGTGACCCTGTTCGGAAAAAGGGAGAACATGTTCACCTCCACCACCATGACAAAATTCTATGGTATAGGCCCCTTCAGGGTTGGCTGGCTCATGGGGGAGAGGGATGCCATAAGGGAGATGAGTGAATACAGATTCCTTTCCACAGGCAGCAGCAGCGCACTTTCACTTTACTTCGCAATGAAGGTTCTTGAGAGAAGGGAGCAGATCAGGAAAGATGTTATGTCCATGGTTCAGAAGAACAGGAAAACGCTGAAATCATGGCTTGAAATGATGAATCTGCAGCATACTTCCATAGATACCGCTTCTTTCACTTACATTTTCAATAAGGGTCGGGAAGATGCATCTGAAATGTTCAGGAAACACAGTGTCCTTGTTGTCCCAGGCAGGTATTTCATGGCACAGGACGGATACAGGCTCTGCTACCTCATGCCCGAAGAGAAGTTTTCGGAGGGGCTTGAAGAACTGGGCAGATATTACGGGGGCCTCTGATGTACCAGTGGTTCAGGCTGACATTCACTGATCCCTATCCCTCCACAGATGTGTGGAAATACAGGAGAATGAGCGAAATGCTCGTGCCATGGAAGGGAGATACGAACAGGTTCAGGATGGTGTGCACGGACCAGATGACAGATTTCTATATAGGAAGCAACGGGCCTGAGTCCATGGCCCTCATGAAATCATTCTTCAAGAGGCTCTATTCCGTGAAACTTGATGAGGCCACAGATCAGGAGGAGACGGAAAACTTCTTCCTTTATTCCCTTTCCGCCAGGGGAGAGAAGAAACCGCGTTATGCGGTCTCCCTGATACAGAACCTTTCCAAAATAAATATGATAAGCGGGAAATCCATGATCGTTGATCTTGCCATTTACCACTCCGGGATCCAGAAGGCAAAGGTATCGATGAAGATAGGTACGATGGATATGAATGCGAACCTCATGCCTGAAAAGGAATATGTCAGGAGAATAATGAAGAAATTCAGGGTGCAGACAAGGGTCAGGAGCAGAAGGGCAAGAAAGAATGTGTTTTATTTTTCCAGGCCCTTCTTCCACACATTTCTCCTGAATCTCATAAGAATACCTGAAGATGAGGATCCGTTCTGAATCTTCTGCCGGATATGTTTTCCATGTACTTCCTCATCATTTATATTTGAGAAGTGTGGAATGCCTATAATGCAACTCCTATATGATAAAATATCAATATCTAATGACTTTGAGCGCCCATATAAATTCAGGTCAGCCTTCTCTTTTCATATGTTTGTTCTCACCTTCTTTATGAACATATCCATTGCACCAGGCAGAACACATCTTGACTAACTTTTCGCAAACGCACATAAGATGTC
>JAKAPZ010000067.1 GCA_021822985.1 Thermoplasmata archaeon
TTGACAAATGTGGTGCGTCAGCAGTTCTCGGTTCGATGTACGCCATATCTGAGGCAGGATTGAAGGTGCATGTTGTTGGCATAACCCCGCTGACAGAGAACCTGCCCGGGGGAAATGCATACAAGCCAGGAGATATTCTCACGCACTATAACGGCGTAACTTCGGAGGTTATCTCCACTGACGCGGAAGGCAGACTGGTACTGGCGGATGCACTTTCGTACGGGGTGAAGAACTATGATCCATCTGCGGTGATCGATCTTGCAACCTTAACGGGGGCATGTATTGTGGCTCTTGGAAACAACATCGCAGGATCAATGACAAACAGTATTGAACTGCAACAGAAAATACTTGATGCATCGAAGAAGACGTGGGAAAAGGTCTGGCCGCTCCCGCTTGATGACGATTTCAAGGAGCAGATAAAGAGCGACGTTGCAGATATAAAAAACACCGGTGGAAGACCAGGTGGAGCAGAAACTGCAGGAGCATTTCTGAGCAATTTCATTGAAAACAAACCGTGGGTACACCTTGACATTGCCGGAACAGCATGGACACAGGCAAAAACCATGAGGAAAAGCTACATATCCAAAGGTGCAACGGGTTTTGGCACCAGGCTGCTTTTTGAGTACCTGAAGTCATGCGAAAAAAAGGACCATTCAGTCAAGAAGTGAATAGGTCAACTTTTTTCCTTCCTTGATGTATTTTGTAATGGCAATACCGAGATCGCTGGACATCTTTATTCTTATTATCCCCTTTGACGAGCTTCTTGCCTGAAGGATCAGTATGTTATCGGCGTATATCCGTACATTTTCGTTCCTGTGCTGCACATCAAAATATATAATTTTATTCTTGATCTCAGGAATAATTTCTATTCTGCCGTCATCCTCTTCCGAAAAAGCAGTGGGTTCAACATCAAGTTTGATCCCCAGTTTCTTCTCCAGCTCAGAGATATTGACTCCTTTCTTTCCTATGAGTCTTGGAACATACTTCTCATCGACTTTAACCAGAGCTCTATTGTCATCCTTTAAGATGACATTGACGTTTGAAGTGCCAAGGAACTCCCTGATCTTTTCGGTAATACGTTCAAGAGCCATTGCCTCAATGGGTTTCTTTTCGCGTTTTTTGGATACAGGAACAACCACAATCTGGTCACCGAAAGTGTATATCTCATAAACAGGAACCGCGGTGAAGAAATCCTTAACAACTATTACAGGCCTTGACAGATCCTCCTGCGTCATTCCACTTGGGACCTTCACCACATATTCAGTTACGAGAACCTTTGAAATGAATCCCTTCTCTATGAAAACTATTGTGTCAATTATCTGCGGAATAAGTCCCAGTTCAACTCTCCCTATGAATCTCTGAAGTGCATCTATGGGCCTGGTGGCATGTACAACACCAATCATCCCCACACCTGCAAGCCTCAGGTCAGAATAAATCCTGAAATCGGCTGTGACTCTCATCTCATCGAAAACGGTATAGTCTTCCCTCACAAGAAGCAGTATATCTCCAGTTTTCTCCATTGATCCTTCCAGCTCAGTATACTGTGTTATATCCTTCTTAACCTGAAGATCCCTTGGTTTTTCCATGGTCTTGACAATCTTCATCTGATCGCTCAGGTGTTCAGCAAGAGCCTGAACAAAGGTACTCTTTCCGGCACCAGGCGCACCAGCAATGATTATTCCGTTTGCCTGGGTTTCAAGCCTGCTTATGAGATCAGCGCTCAACTTATAATCCTCGATCTTGAGCTTGACAATTGGCCTGACTGCTGTGATCTCTATATCGTCTGAAAATGGTGGTCTGGTTATGACAATTCTGATATCTCTCAACTGTATGACAGTTGCACCGTAGGAATCCATCTCAATGAATGATTTTTCATCCAGCTTTCCCCTCTTTACAATATCATTTGCAATGTTCTCAACCATTAAGTAAGAAAGAGCCTCGGCATGCCTCTCAATTCTGACATCACCCGGAACTCCCTTTTTCATGAAAGGTTTCTGGCCGGCCTTGAGGTGTACAGAAGTGGTGGTTTCGTCAAAAAACTCTTCAATGCTCCTCATGACCTTTTTCGGGTGCTCCAGGAATTCCACTGTTATGCCTTTTATGAGCGCAAGATCTCTCTGGATGTTATCTCCGGTGACAAGAGTTGCTCCCGTCTCTGCAGCTGTGGATCTTATTATCTCATCTATCTCCCCCATTTTTGCCCTTTCTATCTGCCAGTCAGAGGGTCTCCGTCCATAGACTTCAAGATATATGCTGTTTGAATCTGCCATTTTTCTAAGGTTCTTCAGTTCCTGCAATGCGGCAAAACCTATGGATCTACCCTGGTTTGCCTGATGCTCCACCTCGGCAAGCATGGCCTCGGCCAGAATTACCTTTGCACCATCTTTCTTTTTTATAAAGCTGCTGAACCTGCCATCTACTATAACGGAAGTATCCGGAACGTAATCCACGGAAAGTAAATACCCTTTATTATATAATCGCTTTGCATTGTGGAAAAGGTGCGGGAAATATGAATCAGAAATCTTTGTGTGGATCCGTTCATGAGAGCAAACTTGATTCAATCATAGAATCGTTGAGGAATGATCTGAGCACACTACCATCAGATGACAGTGCACTTGCATATTCCGGAGGACTGGATTCAACAATACTGATGGCTCTTTCAGATTTCAGGTTTCCTGCTTACACCGTGGGGTTTTCCGATTCTAAAGATATTGCCAGTTCCAGGAGGATGTCAGATCTTATGGGCTTCAAGGTGAATGAAATTGTTCTGGATCACATGAACACCAGTGATCTGTTCATGGAGATAAGGAAAGTGGACCCGGAAATTGATACCAGGGATATTGGTTATGAGGCAGTTCTTCTTTCGGTACTGAAGAGCGCGGATCAAAAATATATCGTGACGGGGCAGGGTGCAGATGAGTTTTTTTACGGATACCAGAAATATGAAAGGGATCCGGGTCTATCAAACATGCCAGATATTGAAAAACTGAAGAACATCACGGCACCAAGGGAGAATAGACTTTCAGATTCATATGGGAAGAAGATTGTGGTTCCATACATGAATCAGGATGTTATTGGTATTGCCCTGAACATTCCAAGAGATTCTCATATAAATAAAGATGGCAGGAAGATAATATTAAGATCCATAGCAAAGAGACTTGGACTTCCGGATGAAGTTGTAAATTTGAGAAAAACTGCAGCACAGTACGGTTCCGGATTACAGAAGGTTGTAAGGAAAACATCAGGATCTTGAATGTCTTAATACCGTATTCCAGAATTACGTATACATTATATACTCCTTTAAAATTTACCATTGGATTTGACTAGAATATAGTGGTAGGATGACTTTTATAGGGATAATAGGCGGTAGTGGTTTGTATAACCTGCTGTCCAATCAAAAATCAATGGAAATTGAAACACCTTTTGGAAAACCATCAGGCAAGATCGAGATAGGGAAGATCAACGGTGTTGAAGTGGCCTTTATACCGAGGCATGGAAAGAACCACACCATACCGCCTCACATGGTTAATTACAGGGCAAATATATGGGCCCTGAACAGTATAGGCGTTAAAAGGATCATTGCCATAAACGCAGTAGGTTCACTTAAGGAAGAGATGAAACCCGGGGACATTGTTATCCCGGATCAGTTCATAGATTACACAAGACGAAGAGAACTTACCTTTTATGACGGTCCGGAGGTTTACCATATCTCCATGGCTGATCCATTCTGTCCTCATATGGCCAGTGTGTTTAAAGAACAGGCAAAGAAAGACGGCATAAACTGTCATGGTTCAGGTACCTATGCGGTGGTGGAAGGACCAAGGTTCTCCACGAGATCAGAATCAAATATGTTCAGGCAGTATTCAGACATTATAGGCATGACACTTGTTCCGGAGATTAATCTTGCGGACGAGATGGCAATGTGTTATTCCGTTATAGCATCCGTTACAGATTACGACGTATGGGCTGATAAGCCTGTTGACGCGTTCGAGGTAATGGAGACAATGAAGCATAACGAAGTCAAGGTCACCAAACTATTAACAGAATCCCTCCCGAAAATAAACGGCGAGAGAAACTGTGAATGTTCTAGACGATTAGAAAATGCAAAAGCGTGAGGAAAAAATGAAAGTAAAATTTTTAGGCGGTGCAGAAGAAGTAGGCAGATTGGGCATAAAGATGGAGTTCAAGACAGAGAAGATTCTTGTGGATTACGGTGTAATCCCTGAGAAACCTCCAGAATACCCCCTGCCTCCTGAGAAAGTAAGCAGCATATTTGTGACACATTCGCATCTGGATCACATAGGAGCCCTTCCCGTATATTACGAAAAGGACAAACCTGATCTGTATGCAACTGCCATGACGGCAAACAGCATGAAGCCACTGTTGAACGATTCCATAAAGATCATGGGTCTTGAGGGCTATCCCGCAAGATTTAACAGGGATGACGTGGATTCACTCTATGGTTCATTTGTAAATTCAACATATGGCCAGAGTTTCAACGTAGGGGAGCTCACTGTTACACCGTATTCGGCTGGACATATACCCGGTTCAACAATGTGGAGATTTGAGAACGGAAAATCAGTGATGGTTACCGGCGATCTCTACACGAGGGACACAAAACTGCTGACGGGTGCTAAACCCATGAAAACAGATATCCTGATCATGGAGAGCACCTATGCAGGGAAGTTCCATGAAGACAGGGAGCAGGTTAAGGCAAGGCTCAGGAGTCATATCAAGGAAGTTGTAGATAACCATGGAAAGGTAATTCTACCATCATTTGCAGTTGGCAGAACACAGGAACTCATGATGACACTTTCCGAAATGGACTTAAACATATTCGTGGATGGAATGGGAAACGGTATAACCGGGATTTATCTCAACACTCCGGGCTTCCTGAGATCCATGAAAGATTTCAGGAAATCTGTGGGAAGGGTAAGGCAGGTACGTGGAAATGGCATGAGGCAGAGGATAGTGGACGAGGCCGATGTCATCATAACAACATCAGGAATGCTTGATGGGGGACCTGTTTTATACTACATACAGGAGCTCATGAATGATCCAAAGAGCGCAATATTCCTTACAGGTTACCAGGTAGAGGGAACAAATGGGAGATCTCTCATGGAAAACGGGACCATAAACATAGCAGGTGCAACTGTAAAACCGGAGATGAAGCTTGAGTTCTTTGATATGTCTGCTCATGCGGGTCACGACGATCTCCTTCAGTTCGTTAAAGAGGTTGATCCTGAGAAAATAATACTGTGCCATGGAGAGGAGAGGGAAAAACTGGCGAAAGATCTTACAGAATACGATGTAGTTCTTCCATTCAACGGAAAAGAGTTCGAGGTAAACTGAAGGAAGAACCTGTAAAAATTACATATATATCTTTCCATTAACCAGTTGTGCCAGATCTCCTAACACTGAAAAATGTACGGATGGAATATCCAATGGGCAAAACAAGGCTCATATCCATAGACGACGTCTCTTTTTCAGTGGATAGGAATGAATTTGTATCAATAATAGGTCCATCGGGCTGCGGCAAATCAACTATTCTGAAGATGGTGCTTGGCCTGGTTGAACCCACATCAGGTTCGATTCTCATAAACGGAGAGCCCATAGGCAACAACCGTTCCAGAATATCGGTTGTATTCCAGAATCCTGCTCTTTTC
>JAKAPZ010000068.1 GCA_021822985.1 Thermoplasmata archaeon
AAGGTGACACGATTTTGGATCCGTTTCTTGGAAGTGGAACAACCTCTGTCGTTGCAGAGAAACTTAAAAGGAATTCAATAGGCGTTGAAAAAAATCAAGAATACTATGAGATTTCTAAAAAAAGGATTGATTTTGAGAAGAATAAGATTCAATAGATGATTTTCCTGTGAACTCATTTATTCAGCCATCTTCTTTTGATACCCGATACACCGTAAAATTTCTTATCTTCGCCCAATCTGAATTCGATGGGTGTTTTTTTCATGGATGCCGTGATTACGGCATCAGCTGGATGAGAACAATATTTCAGCATCTCTTTCATGAGAAAATAATCTTCAAGAACAGGGGAATTATATTGGAAAATAGCAGTACCATCGTTTCAACAAATTCAAATGTGTTCTCATACGGTATATTGTATTTGCTCCTGCATACATATAACAGTTCATCAAGTACAATTGTGTTAATATACAACCTGTTAACTCTTAGCTGATCTTCATAATAAGAGACAAACTTTTCATATTCCTTTCCCGGAGTGTTCATGTACACCAGAAGATTGGTATCTACAAACAAATTAGTCAAATTCTTCCTCCAACGAATAATTTGAAACTTCACCTGATGAAGGATATGTTGAATCCTTTAGGGAAAAAATTGTTTTCTGTGTTTTTCAGCCGCCCTTTCAAAGGCCCCCCTATTGTATCTCTTTACTGGTTTAAATGTAATTCCGTCATTTAGTGTAAAAATCAATTCATCCCCTTATTCCACACCTGCTGCTTCTCTTATGGCTTTTGGATTATTACATATCCTTTTTTCCAACTCTGAGTTTTAAAGTCAACCAACCTTCGCCCAAGATAATCCGTTTAAAACAATATTAAGATTCCTTTTTTCAATTTTGAATAAAATATTAGGTAGATGGTTCAAAATTAATTGACGGCAAATTGTTAATTAAATGGGTTTTCGGTGATTATCTTATTACACAACAATCAATAAATGAAAAACCGATCATATTAAACGAGATAAGAGTCAGATATTGCACTGTCTACAAATCCCGGCTTCCGGATTTGAACCAGAGACCTACGGATTACGGCGGATTATACACACCGTACTACCCTCTACAGTCCGTCGCTCTACCAACTGAGCTAAGCCGGGTACTCCCGTAATCATTAAATTATAAAAATATTTTTGCATTGTGCAATCAAAAAAGAAGGTGAAATTGGAAAATTATTATAATGCATGAGCGCATAAAAAATCATGAAGGGACGGATTAAATTCGAAGAGATAAAGAAAGATGGATTCGTAAAAATAAAGAATCATGGGATGGTGGCCAATAACAGAAGTGCTGCTCTCGTTGGAATGGACGGCACTGTGGACTGGCTATGCCTGCCAAATTTTTCTTCCGATCCTGTATTTGATTCAATTCTTGATTGCAATAAGGGAGGCTCTTTCAGCATTCATGTAAAGAATCATTCAGATATCAATGCAGACCAACATTATGAAGGGGATACTATGGTGCTGGATACAACCCTTTTTTCGGGAAATGTGAAGATACTAACCATGAAGGATTTCATGCCTGTGACTGACTATTCAAGTATAAATTTTCCTGAATTCCACAGGATAATTGAGGCTGATCAAAACTGCGATATTGAACTGAAATTTAATCCAACCCTTGATTATATGCTGTCTCCCAAGAGTTTCAGTCATGGGCCTATGAAAGCTATTTTCACAAAGAATGGCAGAAAAGTTGGATTGTTCAGTTCCAAAAATATTGCATGGAAGGATGACAGTGGAGCGGGCATTATAACAGTGAATAAGGGAGAGAGAGTATTTATTGTGATCTCATACGGCATGAGGGAGGATGACACTATAGAGAATTATAAAAGCGAACTAAGGCTGAAACAGACTTCTGATTACTGGAAAGAATTCTCCTCCAAAAGCACATACAAGGGATACATGAAGGATGTGGCCCTCAGGTCTGCACTGACTCTCAGATCACTCTTCCATGATCCTTCAGGAATGATGGTTGCAGCCCCCACCTCAAGCCTTCCGGAATGCATCGGCGGAGAGAGAAACTGGGATTACAGGTTTTCATGGGTCAGGGATACATCCTATGTCATACAGGCCCTTTCAATGATGGGATTCAGAGATGTCTCTACAAATTATCTCTATGACATGATGGATATAATTGAATCCCAGGGTGACATAAAAGTTCTCTATGGCATTGACAAAAGTGCTGAATTGAAGGAAAAATCCATAGACTACAGCGGATACATGGGTTCTTCACCGGTCAGACTGGGAAACCTTGCATCTGATCAGTTCCAGCTTGATGTATATGGATCAATCATAAATGCCATTTACAACCTTGCAGAAATAGGAGGCATAGTCAATTCTTACATGTGGGATTTCATTGTGGAAATGCTCGAAAAAATAGAGCATGTCTGGAATATTCCGGATTCGAGTATCTGGGAATTCAGGACAGAGCCGAGACACTACACATACTCCAAGATCATGTGCTGGCTGGGATATGACAGGGCCATAAAACTTGGAAGATTGCTCGGTTTCAATGGAAATTATGAGAAATGGGAAAAGATCGTAGATGACATAAAGAAAAACATTATGGAGAATGGTGTGGACAAAAAAACAGGTTCCTTCACGCAGTATTATGGCTCGGAAGATGTGGACAGTTCACTCATGAGGATTCCACTGACAGGATTTATCTCCCCGGATCATTCCATTGCACTCAAAACAGTGGAAAGAATAAAAAATGAACTCATGAGCGATGGTTTCCTTTTCAGACGGTACAACAATGATGATGGCCTTTCATGCAAAGACAATGCATTCCTTCTCATGTCATTCTGGTATGTGGAATATCTCACCGAAAAAGGAGATCTGGACGAAGCAAAAGAAGTGATGAATAAGCTGACAGATTACGGCAATCATCTTCATTTATTCTCTGAGGAAGTTGATGTGGAAACACATGAACCCATAGGAAATTTCCCACAGGCAATCACACACCTTGGAGTCATCAGGTCAATATGCAAGCTGAATGATGCAATGGAGCGAAAGGGAAAAACAAGCAAAAGCTGATTATCAGCCGGAGACTAACTTTTCTTCATAACTGAACTTTTTCCTGTATTCCCTAATAGTTCTGTATGAAAAGAGCAGTATGGATACTGAAATAAATCCCGGAAGTGTGACATATAACCAGAAAAGAATGTGGCTTCCCACAATAGGAATGAAATATCCACCAAGCAGGGGGCCCGTTGCCCTTCCCATGGACATAAATGCATTGTATATTCCCAGATTGGTTCCGATCCTTTCCTTCCTTGATATGGCTGCTACAATAGAATATCCTGTCGGGAATGCAAGATTTTCCCCCATAGTCAGGACAGCGGTAGACATGATCATCTGTGACAGGTTATAGTCAAAACCATATGTGAGAAATCCAAGCGTGTAAATGAAGCCACCAATGACAAGGGAAGGGTATTCTCCTATTTTAGAAGAAATTTTGTAGAATATGGGTTGCGTGAGTATTACGAGAATCCCATTGGTCATATACACTATCCCGATCTCATAGTATGTTCCGGAAAAGATGGTATTGGAATAGATTGATAAGGAAATTGTTTCCTGTGCCTGAACCATGAAAAGAAACATGGCGGAAAATGACAGGATGATCAGGGCAAGGTTGCTTGTTCTGAAATTGAGTTTCCTTTCAGTGTTTTTCTGTTCTGTTTCCCTTACGAGCATGGATACCAGAAATGACAGAAATGATGTGATGGAGAAAAAATAGAACAGATAACTGAAACCATAGAAAGAAAGCAGAAAACCACCTATAGCGGGCCCAAACCCCCAGCCAAGATTGCCACCTACCCTCAGAATTGAAAAACCCTTCAACTGAACATTGCTTGATCTGGATACAAGTGCGTTTGATGAGGGTGACTGCAACCCATTGATAAGGAGTATGGCCCCAAACACCATGGGGTAAAACAGGGCAGAAACAGAAACATTTCTGTCAAGGGAATACAGCAGGCTTACAGCAAATGTGAAAAGCAGGAACATGGAATATACCAACTTATGCCCCATGATGTCTCCAAGCCTTCCCCCGGCATACATAGCAAAGGATGATGCTGTTCCTCCCAGCATGAAAACTATAGAAATATAGAATGTTGGAACGCCGAGTATTTCATTCATATAGATCGAACTGTAGATCCATATGGAAGAAAAGCCAAAACCCCTTATGGCTGATGAAATTGCGACCAGTTTCACATTATCCATGAAGATGAGGCAATTTTGTGAAAATATAAAAGTATATTTGTATATATTTTGCCTAAAACATGTGTTATACTCATTAAATCAGTTTTCATTCAATTTTATCTCAATCAGGTTTACCCCTTCGTTTTTTCTTGAATCTGTGAATGCCTTTAGAAATTCTTTGCTGTCCTGAGCACCGTAATAGTTGCAGTGGAAACTTTTTGCTAACATCTCAAAGTCAGGATTCGTAAAATGGATATACTTTGGGGGAAGGCCAGCATCCTCCTGATGCTTCTCTATGAGGCTGTATGTATGATCATTGAATACCACCACAGTGAACGAAAGACCAAGTCTGTAGGCAGTTTCAAGTTCCTGCGAATTCATGAGGAAACCTCCATCCCCCATCACGGATACCAATTCCAGTTCACTGTTTGCCTTGAGTGCCCCTATAGCCCCAGGAAGTGATCCGCCCATTGAAGCAAAACCATTGTAAATGATTGTCCTGTCCGGAAATTTTGGCTGATAGTACCTGCTCATCCATATCTTGTGCAATCCCACATCGGAGATCACAAAGGTGTTTTTATTGTTGTTTTCCGAAAGAACCCTGATAATGGATTTTGGCACAACCTCCCTGCCTTTTCCATCCGAATCGAGAAAAGCCCTTCTTCTGTTCCTGATATCTATGAATTCTTGTGAAATCTCTCTTCTGGAAACTTTTTTGCAGAGCATTTCCAAAGTTAGGCTTATATTTCCAACGAGATCGAATTCAACAGGGAAATGCTCATCAGTCTCTGCAACGGTTGTTGCTATATTGATGACCTTTCTGGATGAATCATCGTTCCAGATCACAGGATCATATTCCACCATATCAAAACCTATGGCAATCACAAGATCAGAGTTTATAAGGGGCCTCAATTCCTTTGGAAAGGGTTTTCCTCCAACAATATACAGATTGTGTGGATCATCATATGGAATGATGCCCTTTGCCATGAATGTGCTCACAACAGGGATGCCAGTTTCATGTATAAATTTCGCTACACTTTCCCATGATGAGGAACGGATCACCCCATTCCCCGCAAGTATGATCGGATTTTTGCTTTTGTTTATGAATCCTGCAGCCCTGTTCACAAGTTCGCCATTTGCCTCGTAAATGGCCTCATCTGGAATTGGTATCATCTTCAGTTCTCCCATTTCCATTGAGCCAATATCCTCAGGAAGCTGAATGTGGGAGGCCCCCGGCTGTTCCTTCATTGAAGAACTGAAAGCTTTCCTCACTATTTCAGGAATGCTCTCCGGAACAATTATTGATCTGTTGTACTTCGTTATTCCTGAAAATAGTGCAACAGTGT
>JAKAPZ010000069.1 GCA_021822985.1 Thermoplasmata archaeon
GCCAATGGGAAATGGCTGGATTCCAATCCAGTACCAGCCGACAAAACAAGCTGGGGAACATTCAATGAACTATATGACAGGAATAATTACATGCTCAAAATAATAGCAGAGACATGTGCAGAACATTCCAGTTCAGAACATAATAAAGTCAATAAGATGGTTGGGGACTTTTACAAATCAGCCATGAATACTGATCTTATAGAGAGTCTTGGGATGAAACCAGTTAGGGACATCATGGAAAAGATAATCGTTACAGAAACAAGGGAACAACTTGTTGAAACCATTCCCTATCTGCACAGTCTTGGAATTTTTCCATTCTTCAGATCCTATTCTAAGGGGGACAAAAAGAACAGTTCAATCTACGCCTTCTACTTCATGCAGGGAGGTCTTTCTCTGCCAAACAGGGATTATTACCTGAAAGAATCATTCTCTTCAATACTGGATCAGTTTCCGCATCATATTGAGAAAATGTTTGCTCTCACAGGGAGTGATACTGGGACTTCTAAATCATACTCAGGTAATATACTGGAAATAGAAAAAAAACTGGCGAAATTCAGCAGAAGTCAGGAGGACCTCAGGGATCAGGAGAAAAATTATAACCGGTTTGAAGTGGTGGATCTTGATCGTGAATTTCCAGAAATTGGACTGAGAAATTACATGAAATTAATGGGGGTACCAGCAGTCCCTTACGCCGTGGTCGGACAACCAGAATATTTTAAATCTGTCTGCAAACTCATTTCGTCCACACCTCTTGAGAGTCTAAAATCTTATGTTATGTGGTGCATCATTAACTTTGCATCTCCAGCTCTAAGCGATAAATTTGCAGATGAGCACTTTGATTTCTTCAACAGAAAAATAATGGGCCAGGAAAAACAGGAGCCAAGATGGAAAAGATCCGTAATGGTCATGAACTCATGCATAGGGGAAGCGTTGGGGAAGCTCTACGTTGAGAAGTACTTTACGGAAGACGCAAGGAAGAGAATGGAGGTTCTCATTGAGGATATAAAGTCGGTGTTCAGGGGAAGATTGCAAAACATCTCCTGGATGAGCGAACAGACTAAAAGAAGGGCACTGGAGAAATTTGAAAGATTCAGGGCCAAAATAGGTCATCCTGAAACTTTCAGGGACTACTCAACCCTCAATATCAATGAGCATGATTATTTTGGCAACATCTTAAGGTCAGCTCAGTTCGAAATCAGGAGGCAGAATTCAAGAACAGGATCGGCAGTTGACAGGAATGAATGGTTCATGACTCCACCCACAGTGAACGCATACTTCTCTCCCACGGACAATGAGATAGTCTTTCCCGCAGGAATACTGCAGCCGCCATTCTTTGACGTCACCATGGATGATGCGGTCAACTACGGTGCCATAGGTGCAGTTATATCACATGAAATAACACACGGTTATGATGACCAGGGAAGCACATTCGATGCCGATGGAAATCTCAGGAACTGGTGGACGGAGGAGGACAGGAGGGAATTCAACCAGAAGGCAAAGGCTGTCATAGATCTCTACAGCGCACAGGAGATTCTTCCCGGTGTCAAGGTTCACGGAGAGAGGACAGTGGGTGAAAACATAGCAGATTTCGGTGGTGTAAGCATTGCTTATGATGCAATGGAACGCAGGTTGAAAATGAATCCGGAATTGAGGAAGGAGATCGATGGGTTTACCCCTGAACAGAGATTTTTCATATCATGGGCTCAGGTTTGGAGAGGAAACATGAGGGATGAGGAGATCAGGAGAAGGATAATAATTGATCCACACGCTCCAAACAGCCTGAGAGCAAGCCTTCCTGCATGGAACCATCCAGAGTTCGAGATTGCATTCAATATTTCTAAAACCATGCAAGCAGAAAATGAAAGACAAAAAATAACAATATGGTGATGAAACTGGTTCAGTTGTTTTTTCAATCCGTGTTTTCATGAGATTCAATTCTCTCACTGGAAAACTCTCTCATGAAAAGTGTGGCAACACCAACAACCACGATTACAGATCCAATGATTACAAAAAGATCAAATATGGATGAGAACTGGATAATCGTCCCAGCAATAGTTCCAGAGAGGAATGTTGCCGAAAGTGCAAGTGTGTTTACTGTCCCACTGATCCTGGCCATCATTTCCACTGGGACCTTTCTTATAAATACCGTAGTCACCACAGGGTTTATTATTCCTATTGCAAGCCCAGCTCCAAAGACCAGGGCAACCAGTATGAAGACAATAGGCGTCATAACCATGGCTATGAACATGATTCCCACAACAGCAAGAAGTGGTGCAACCACAAATCCCAGTGTACCTTTCAGATAGCCTCCGGGTATAGAACCAAGAGCCATGCCTGCAGAAAGTGCTATGAATATGACACTGAGATAATATGCAGGCAGGAAGAGGATCTTCTGCACCAGGAAGGTGAATCCTATACCAACCATTGCTATGATGAAGTTTGCGAAAATCATCAGTACTATCAACTGCATCACACTCCTGTTCTTTCTTATGAATCTTACACTTTCAGCAATGTCAGCTTTCAGGCTACCAGTCCTGATCTTTTTTTCAATTTCGACTTTCTCCCTGATAAAAAGAACCGGGATCACTGATATTATGAAGATGGCTGCAATCAGTAACAAGGCATCATAATATCCATAGTAGAGAAGAATCCCGGAAGATGCATAACCTATTCCCTCCGCCCGGGATATCAACCCTGAAGACACAGATGAACCTCTCTGATACTGTTTCTCGTTGAGGAATACCTTTGTCCAGGCTGACCTCACAGAATTGACAATATCCGACATCATCCCGGTTATTACCACGCAGGAATACACCAGTGCAATTATCAGGTAGTAGCCATGAACAAACAATGCTACGAGGATCAGTCCGACTGCGGCTGATCTAACGAGAATTGATGCAACAGCAACCCTTTTTTTTCTGGATGAACGGTCTATGAGTGCTCCAAAATAGAAACTGAATATGAGCGGAAAAGTGAAGAGACCATCTGCAAGTCCTGCAACAAGAGCAGACCCGGTGAGAGCAAGTGTTATCCAGAGTACTGAAAGGGAAAAGGCGGTTGTTCCAACCCTTGATACTGATCCAGAAACCAGAAGGAGGTGGAAGTTCCTGGGAAGCGATTTTTCCCTCTGTTTTACATCCCTGTGAATTTTATACATATAACTTTCTCTGATACGTAATCTTATAAGTGATATATAAATTTGTCACAATATGGTAGAGAAAAAGGAAGGGGTCAGGAAGAACCTGGTTGAATCCTTCGGTAACAGGACCAAGCTTTCCATCATTATCCTTCTCTTTCAGAAGGGAAGAATGACGGCCACCCAGATGTCAAAGTTCATTGAAACTTCCAGGTCAAATCTGTACCAGAATCTCAAGGAAATGGTGGAAGAAGGGATACTCAAGGAGCCAGAAACAAAAATAAGGAAAAATTACGTTGAGAAGTATTATTCCCCAAATGTCGAATTGTTCCAGGGTTTTTCCTTCGAAGATCAGATGAAGGTCATAGAAAGTAAAGATCCGGAACAGCTGAGGGAATATCTAATATCGGCTATCATGAGCCAGATTCTCAGGTTAAGGATCATTGCAGAAGAGATCCAGATGATCTCTTCAGATGAGATAGACAGGGTCCGTGATATGTACAGGGAGGGAAACATACTGTTTTCCAACTCCTGGGTATCTGAAAGTACATACCGGAAGGCAATCAGTCACATCAAGGAGGTTCTGTACAAAATTATTGATGAGGAATCAGTTTCCAGCTATGATGAAAAAACCGATACCAACAACCTCATATTCATAGGCATCCCAAAACTTTAGTGCATCTTTTATCATAATATTATATGGAGTTGAAACAGTCAAAACGACAAAATATGTGCACTGGAACGGATTTTACCGATGGAATCATGAAGGCGGGTAGGCAAATCTGCTCAACAACCCCTTAAATACTAAGTTCAATTTATGTTTTTATGGTTGACGCCAGAAATATTGATAACAGCGCAGAAAACGAAAAGATTCTGGAAGAAATGATGAACCAGAATCAGGACGAAATTGTTGCTGACATAGTGAATTTTGTATCATCGAACCTTGATTACATGAGCCCTGATTCATACAATCTACAATACTTTTATAAAAAATACTGGGAATCGAAAGGAGTGAAAGGCTCTATACCTCCGGGAACCAGATGGAGGAAGTATATGGACGGGATCGAGCAGAAGGCAACTCAAAAATTCAGGAGCAGGTCGTGAATACACAGAGTTTTATAACCAACCAGGAGAACTTTTGAATTTGTTAACTTTTAAGTATTCACGACATATGTTCCATCCGATAAAATGGCAGATTATAGAAATCCTCTGGAATCGAAGGCACATCAATCAATACATCTCATTGAGGATGGAAAACCACACGAGGCCTTGAAGCTCATAGAGGAAGTTCTGAGGGTCTCACCGGAAGACCCAGATTTCATCAATATAAGGGCATCTGCCCTGCACGAAGTGGGACGGGATGAAGAGGCCATTGAACAGATCGAAAGATGCTTGAAAATCGATCCTGATGATGTGCTTTATCTCAGAAACAAGGGACTGATTCTATACGATATGGGCAATTATGACGAGGCGATTAAGACTCTTGAAATATCACATTCAAAGGACCGCAGCGATTCAACAACAACCTATCTGATGTCATCCAGCTATCTTGAGACTGGAAACTACTCCATGGCGCTTGAATTTGCAAATAAAACCTTGAAAATAGATCCAAAGGATGCAGAAACCCACTTCCTCCTTTACAGGATTTATGATTCCATGGAAGACCACAATAAATCCTTAAAAGAACTTCAGGCCGCAATTAAGTACGATTCGGAGAACATAGAATACCGCATAAAATATGCCAGGAATTTATTCGATGATGATGAGAGAGAGAAAGCATTGCAGGAACTGGAAAAACTCACAACAAAATTGGGTAACTATGAAGAATCCTATATTGAGAAAATAGAACTTCTCTTTGAATATTATGAAAATTACGAAGCCCTGAAAACATGTGATTACGCCATCAGGAAATGGCCACAGGAGCCTGATTTCATGTACTTGAAGGGCATCATTCTTTCCGACGACGGCAACGATGAAGAGGCTCTTGAACTCATAGACGGGGCTCTGGCAATCCGAAAAGAGATCGGGTATGAAGAGGAAAGGACACAGCTGCTTGGATACCTGGGGCGATTCCAGGAAGTCATTGAATCAGTCTCAAAAAACCCAAATCTCCTTGACAGGTCATTTGATGTTTTTCCAACCTATGTTGAGGCATTGATAAAGGAAGGAATGAAGGATAGGTCAGTTGAACTGGTGAAGGATCACATTGATACATTGAAGCCGGAAGATATCATTGAAATTCTGGATGTATATACAGAAACGAAGAATACTGATGATGTGCTGTCTATCTGTGACCTCTGGTTTGAAAAGAGCGGACACATGGAAATCGCTCTTATTCTCAAGTTCAGTATTCTCCTGTCCGCTGGAAGGATGAACGAATCACTGGAATCGGTGAGATCAAACTA
>JAKAPZ010000070.1 GCA_021822985.1 Thermoplasmata archaeon
TTACCATCCGGATCACATCGGCGGGCTGAAATCCATTTATGAAGCATTTGGCCCGAAAATTTACGTTCCCGATAAGGAGATAGATGTGGTTAGGGGAAAGAAGAAAATGGAAAAAATGGGCAGCATTGTTTCCAGACTCATTCCGGCCATTTCAAGGATAGATGGAGTTGAATCCGTGATGCCTGTTTCCAGCTTTAAATCTGATGGTATAGAAATTGTGGATTCCGGGGGCCACACTCCAGATAGCAGATCATATAAGTTCACAAGGCTGAATGCACTGTTCACAGGTGATTCTGCATTGATGAAGAGGGATGGCATTGGTTTCAGCAACACTTTCACACTTGATCATGGGGCTGCCCAGCAATCTCTGGAAAAAATAATGAACATCCACGGCATAACATGTTATCCGGGCCATGGGCCCACATTTAGGGTGGAGTGAATGATTGAAGATCATGAAAAGTGATAAACAGAGAAAAAAACCCATAAATAGAACTCATTCTCAGGAGAAGATTCGGCAGAGAAAATTCGCCGAACCACTCGTCAGAAGATTTCAAACAGAAGACCTGAAGAAAGTCATTGAAATCTGTGAAAATTCGCTCTCCGAGAAATACTCTGAATCACTTTTTCAGGAGATATACATGAACTGGCCTGACGGATTTCTTGTCAGTGAAATCAGTGGCAGTGTGGTAGGTTTCATCACAGGCAGAAAAACAAGCAGGAGCGATGCAAGAATTCTCATGCTTGCAGTCCTTGAACCGTACAGGAGTCTGGGCATTGGTTCTGTTCTGATCAGGCAATTCATAGAATCAGCTGGAGTTTATGGTGTAATAAATATACGGCTTGAGGTAAGGACCGACAATGTTCGGGGTATTGGTTTTTACCAGAAACATGGATTCCTTGTCACATCCATAATGAGAAATTATTACAGTGACGGCTCCGATGCATATGTAATGTGGAAACAATTAATATGAAAGGATTTCAAGCCTGGTGTCCGTGTAGGTTTGAATTTTCATGGAATGCTTCCTTTCCATCACTTTTCCCGGAGAGTAATCCCTGTTGCTTTCAGCCTCCACTCGTCCAGTACCTGAAATGAACCTGATCACCTTTCCGCTGTCAATGACTGCCTCTTTGTTTGCTCTGATAAGATATTCTGTGAGTGAGTCCTGCCCGTGGTCATAAATGGTCTTATGGAAGCCATAAGGCATATCGACTCTTCCCTTGTATTCGGATCTCACCTGTTCAAGTTCCTTCTCGCTATCTACACCAATCCAGAGCGCATCTTCCCTGTATGCAGTTATTTCCTTCCTCTTTGCAAGTTCAGGGAATACTGTGGTTTCTATATCTTTGCTGTTGTAATTCTTGAAGAATATGTCTCTTATGGATGGTTTTATGTAATACAATCCCGAATTGATATAATGATCAAGCTGCGGTTTTTCGGTAAAGTTCATGACAACGTCGCCCAGCAGATTTACTATACCATACGGGCTTCTCATCTTTGTCACAAGCATTGACATGCCGCACTGTGATTCTCTTGCGAAACTTATGAATGCATCAAAATTTATGTCGGTTACGGTATCTCCATTCCTGAGCATGATATCATCATCTCTGACTTCCGAAAGAAGGCTCTTGATGGAATATAGAGTTCCCATGGGTTTTTCCTCTCTCAGGTAGTGAAAAGTGATTCCGTCATTACTCTCTCCATATCTTTTTTCAATTTTCTCGCCAAGATGTCCGGAAAGAACGTATACTTCATCTATTCCTGCATTCTTGAAATCCCACAACTGGCGATCCATGATGGTATAATTATCTTTGATCTCAACCAGAACTTTTGGTCTCTCGTCTGTTATGGGTTTAAGCCTTTTACCATAACCTCCTGCCAGGATTGCCCCAATGATCTTGCTCACAAGTGGTAATTGCATATTGAATTTATAATTTTTCCAATGGCAAATCTCTATTCTGATGATTAAAAGATAAATGGCAAAAAATATTCTGAAAAAAGTTTGGGAAATATCAGTTAGGTATTCCCAGTTTTCTTCCTGCTTTTTCAAAACCTTCCACAGTGATTCTCATCTGTTCCTCAGAATGGACTGCAGATGGCATGAGCCTGATTCTTGCCATCCCCTTTGCGACAGTAGGGAAGACTATGGGGGATGCGAATATTCCCTCATCCCTGTAAAGAATCTTGCTCATCTCCACAGTCTTCTTTTCATCTCCTGTGACCACCGGCGTAATGGGTGTTTTTGTGCTTGTAAGCCTGAAACCTGCATTCCTGAGTCCCGATTGAAGTATCTCTGTATTTTTCCACAGTTTCCTGATGAGTGAATCGTCCTTTTCCAATATTTCTATTGCTTTCATTACGGAGGCTGCATCCGCAGGATTGAGACCGCTGCTGAAAAGAAATGGCCTCGCTTTCTGCCTCAGAAGATCAATAAGTTCAGAACTTCCTGATACAAAACCCCCCATAGAGCCCATTGCCTTTGAAAACGTACCCATCTCAACATCCACTTTTCCCTGAAGGTTGAAATGATCAACAATGCCCCTTCCATTTTTTCCAAGAACTCCCTCACCATGTGCATCATCCACGTAAAGCATTGTATCGTGTTTTTCCCTCATTTCAGAAAGCTCTGCAAGGTTGGCTATGTCCCCATCCATGCTGAATACACCATCCGTCACTATTAGAGATCTCTTTCCTTCCTTCCTGTGTTCCTTGAGATTTTTATCAAGGTCTTCAGTTGACATATGGTTGAACACATATTTTTTAGCGGAACTGAGCCTCATGCCGTCAATGATGCTTGCATGGTTCAGTTCTTCGCTGAAAACGACATCTTCCTTTCCAATGAGTATGGGCAGTGTCCCCACATTGGCCAGAAGCCCGCCCTGGTAGACAAGCGCCGACTCCATATGCTTGAATTTAGCAACCTTCTCTTCAAGCTTCACATGTATTTCCATGGTTCCTGCTATGGATCTTACAGCTCCTGCACCGATTCCATAGGTATTAATTGCATCGATGGCAGCCTTCTTGATATCAGGATGTCCAGCCAGCCCAAGGTAGTTGTTTGAGCACATGTTCAGAACTTTTCTGCCCTCGATCACCACTTCTGCTCCCTGAGAGGACTCAAGAACCCTTATGGGCACATATCTTCCTGCATTCTTCAGTTCATCAAGCTGTTCCTTCACCCAGTTCATGTCTACCATAAAAGATCAGTATGATCTATACTAAAAACCTTTTTTAAGGAAAAAATGGGCATAATTGAGGAGAAGTTTCACGAAACAGTGAAGTAAACCCTCTTGTTGTTTTTCCCCTTATTCTCCATTTTGCTGAATTTTATTTCACCTATGTCTGAAAGATTCCTCACGTGTGTGCCGCCATCTGCCTGCTGATCAAGGCCTGCAATTTCGACAACTCTCACGATTTCAAGCGAATTTATCAGTTCCCTGCCCGGTTTAGTTCTTGCCAGATTTGGCAGAGAAAGGGCTTCGTCCCTTGTCAGGTATTTCACCACAACTTCCCTTTTTTTCCTTATCTCCTCATTCGCCTTTTCAAGTATGGATATGGCAAGATCAGTGGAAAGATCTTCCATTGAAAAATCAACTCTTGATCTATCCTCGTATATTTGGCTTCCAGTGATGAGGCCCTGATAACCCGGATTCATGTTCACCACTGCATCAATCAGATGAATTGCAGTATGATATTTCATATGGGCATATCTTTTATCCCAATCCAACTGACATTTCACTTTATCTCCATTTTTCAGCATATGATCAGTTGAGGTTGGTATGTGTATGACTTCCTCTCCCTCTTTTATGGTATCCTTTATCTCAATCTTTTTTCCATCAAGGAAAAGATAACCCGAATCCCCGGGCTGTCCTCCGCCCCTTGCGTAAAAAACTGTTCTGTCAAGGATGATGCCATTTTCATTGGCTGATTCTACAGTTGCTTCATTTTCATTTGCAAAAGCATCACTGAGATAAATCTTCTCTGTCATAACTCAAAATAATCTGATGGTATTTAAAGAATTTCTGAAAAAATGCTGAAAAGCGAGGTATATCAATGCCTCATCTTTGAAAAAACTTTATTTCTTTGTTAACACTATTATCCATTATGGTAAAACTGGACGATGCAATTATCGCAAGGTATGAGCATGCAGGACATAAATTTGAGATACTTGTGGATCCAGATGCAGTGGAAAGAATTAAATCTGGCTCCTTGGACATCGAGAATGATCTTGCAAGCGACATGATTTTCAAGGATGCAAGGAAAGGAGACAAGGCTGGGGAAGAACTCGTAAAGGAAATTTTTGGAACTCATGATATTTCTCTTGTAGTTGAAGAAATAGTGAAGAATGGGCAGATTCAACTCACCACAGATCAGCGCAGAAAAATGCAGGAAACCAAGAAAAAACTCATCATTGACATGATCGTAAGGGAAGGCATCAATCCGCAGACAAATGCACCAAATCCTCCTGCAAGAATAGAGGCTGCAATGGCTGAGGCCAAGATTCACATCGATCCATTCAAATCTGTGAATGAACAGATGAACATGGTGCTGAAGGAGATAAAACCACTGGTACCTATCAGGATGGAAAAGGTGAAGCTGGCCATTAAGATTAGAGGGGATGCATATGGAAAGATTTATGGCGAGATCAGCAAATCCGGCCAGATCCTGAAAGAGGAATGGGGCAAGGATGGTAACTGGATGTGTGTGCTGGAAGTGCCTGCCGGAATTTATGGGGAGATAATGGGCAACATTGGAAGAAAGGCAGGGGATGCTGCAGAAATAAAGAAGGTACCATGAGATGAGTTCAGTATCATGGAATCATACAATAAACATATTAATCTGTTTTTAATACTTTAAAGATAGGAATGGTTACGAAAGAGGAGATTCTTGAGGAGCTTAAGGCTGTTGAAGATCCTGAAATAGGGATGGATGTAGTCAACCTCGGGCTTGTTTATGAAGTTCAGATCACTGGTGATAATGTATATATAAAAATGACAATGACTGCCCCCACATGCCCTGTAACACCGTGGATACTGTCAGAAGTGCAAAAAATAACTGAGAATATTGCAGGTGTTGAAATGGCTGATGTGGAACTTGTGTGGGAACCTGCATGGAACCCTTCCATGATGTCAGATCTTGCCAGAGATATGTTAAACATGTAAAATTTTCCTATTGATCCCCCTTTATATAACATTTATATATACTTTAAATATCCCATATTGGTTTTTTTATGAGCGAGAGAGAAAAAATAAATATTGAGAATATAGTAGCGTCAACATCGCTTGCAGAGCATCTTGATCTCAGCAAGATTGCACTAGCCCTGGAAGGATCAGAGTACGAACCCGAACAGTTCCCGGGACTCATATACAGGCTGCATGAACCAAAAACAGCTGTTCTTATTTTCAGAAGTGGCAAAGTTAACTGTACAGGCGCAAAAAATCTTGCGAACGTGAGACTCACCATAAGGAC
>JAKAPZ010000071.1 GCA_021822985.1 Thermoplasmata archaeon
CTGGAAAAAAATTAATCTAACACTAAACGGAAGTTATAGTTTTATATTTCCTGTGGTGATTCACTAAAAATGACTTCCCTGAACTGGTGAAAAAACTCAGTTCAGAGTATGTTCAGGTATCTTTTCAGTTCCCATTCCGTCACATGGCAGCGGAATTGATCCCATTCCCTCTGCTTGACCGTCAGGAAGTTGTTATACACATGATCCCCCAGTATTTCCCTCATGATCTTGCTCTGTGAGAGATTCTGGAGCGCTTCACCGAGGCTGCCCGGCATGGCTTTTATTCCTGCATTGGACATCTCGCCATCTGACATGTGGAATATGTTTCTCTCCACAGGATCCGGAAGTTCAAGGTTCTCCTTTATTCCCTTCATTCCAAGGCCGACCACAGTGGCAAACTGAAGATATGGATTTCCCGCAGGATCAGGGCACCTGAGCTCGATTCTCTTCCTCATTCCCTTTCCTGCCGGTACCCTGATGAGTGCGGTTCTGTTCCTGTTTGCCCATGATATGTAAACAGGGGCCTCATATCCGGGAATGAGCCTCTTGTATGAATTGACCCATGATGCAAGTATTGCAGAACCTTCCTGCACATATTTCAATATACCTGCAGTGTACTGCCTTGCTGTCTTGCTGAGGCCGTATTTATCCTTCTCGTCATAGAATGTGTTTGTTTTTCTGTCCTTTGTCATTATGCTCTGATGAATGTGCATTCCCGAACCGTTCACTCCATTTATGGGCTTTGGCATGAAGGATGCAAAGAATCCATGGTTCTCCGCAGCATTCTTTATGACACTCTTCAGGACTGTAATCCTGTCCGCCATCAGGAGTGCTGTTGTGTACCTGAGATCGATCTCATGCTGTCCAAATGCAACCTCATGATGCGCAGCCTCAGGCTCATACCCGAGAACACCCAGATTCAGCAGAATCTCCTGCCTTATCTTGGCAGATGTGTCATTTGGCGTGTGATCGAAATAACCTGCATGATCTCCGGGTTCATTGACCACGTTTCCATGCTCATCCTTCCTGAACAGGAAGAACTCGAATTCGGGCCCGACATTCAGATCCTTTCCGTCATCCCACAGCTGCTTGAGATTCTTTTCAAGCACATACCTGGGATCGCCTTCAAATCTTGTGCCGTCGGGGTTGAAAATATTGCATATGTACCTTGCTGCATTGCCTCCCGTTGAATAGGGCGATACAGTGAATGTGGAAAGATCAGGCACAGCCCTCATATCGGACTCTTCAATCTGTGCATATCCGGCAACTGAACTTCCGTCGAAAACCACACCCTCGGTCAGCGCATCCTCAAACCTGTTTTCAGGAAGGGTCAATGTTTTCACAATACCTTGGATATCCGTGAACTGCATGTGCAGAAATTTTATCTTTTCTTTTTTCAGTCTCTGGAGATTTTCCTGAATTTGATCTTCCATAAATTAGACCATGAAAGTCAGCATAAAGATTTTTCTATGTAATCGCCTTACATTCTGTAATGATAGAACTTGATGAGAGCAAACGTTTGGATATCAATTATCTGGAAGCACATGGTGATCTGTACCCTCTCATGAAGAATGCCGGAAAGGCAGTTTATGAAACCATCAAAGATTTTTATGGAGGAGGAAGAAACATTCTTTTTATCTGTGGCCCCGGGAACAATGGCGGTGACGGATTCATTGCCGCAGCACTTCTGGGCCTTGAGAACAGGGTCAGGATTGTGCTTCTCACAGGAGGGAAGGCAAAGGTCGGGGAGATGTCAGAGAAGGCAATGAGCGAGATCAAGAATGCATCAATAATCAAGAATCCTGCAAAAAATGTCATACAGGAGCATATAAAATGGTCTGATATCATTGTGGACAGCCTTCTGGGAACCGGACTGAGGAGGGATCTTTCAGGAGAATATGCCTCCGCAGTGGAGATCATAAACAAGAGCGGAAAACCCGTAATATCTGTGGATATCCCCACAGGATTCGGAAATGCGCTGCAGATCAGGCCCAAAATGACGGTTACCTTCACGGATACCAAGGAGGGAATGACACCCGAGAACTCCGGAGAGATAGTGATCAGGAGTATCGGAATCGAGAAGGCATTGATAGAGAATGCCGGAGCAGGCGAGATTGCATTCTTCCCTGAATATGAAAAGGACACGCACAAGGGAATGAACGGCAGGCTGCTCATGATTGCAGGGTGGGCCTACCATGGTTCAGGAATAATAGCCTCCAGGGCGGCAATGGCTGCACTTCCTGATCTTGTGAATGTTGTTGTCCCGGAGAACAAGTACACCACATTCACAAGTTCGCTCCATGAGCAGGTTGTCCATACTTACAGCAAAAGTGTCCTTACAAGCATTCTTGAAAATGCCACGGGAGCCGTTATTGGCCCCGGAATGGGATACAGCGCACTGTCAAAGGAAATCATGAACACAGTTGCAAAATCAGGTGTCAACATAGTGCTGGATGCTGAGGCCATCAGGATGGCAGGCGAGGGAGATATAGAGATCAGGAAGGGGATGGTATTCACCCCACATTCCACGGAATTCAAGCTCCTCACAGGAATGGAACCGGGCAGGGAGAATGCAGAGAAATTCGCACATGACAGAAACTGCGTCATCCTCCTGAAAGGTACCACAGATATAATCACGACAGGAGAAAATACAATCCTGAGCCATGGCGGAAGCCCAAGGATGGCCATGGGAGGAACTGGAGATATTCTTGCCGGTCTCACGGGAGGATTCATATCAAGAGGCATGAGCCCCTTCAGGTCTGCGGTTCTCGCTTCCTTCATAAACAAGAAGAACGGGGAAGACATGGAAAAATACTCATCATACTGGTTCGGAATAGATGACATGATTGAAAACCTGAATCCCATGATGAGGAAATACTACGCCTTTGCCCATGGAACAGGAAACCTGTAGGGATCATTCATGATGGAAAAACAGAAAACACTGGGAGAATTCATAACCACTTCATCAAAAGCAGGCGAGAGCTATCCCTTTGTTTCCTATGGAAAAAATGTCCTGAGTTACAGTGAAGTGCTGAAAATGTCCCTGTCCATGGCTGATTCCATAAAGAAGAGGTTTCCTGCAAAGAGGGGAGACAGGGTGCTGGTGATTCTTCCCCTTTCCGCTCACATGTACATAACATATTTCTCCCTGTGGCTTCTCGGGATGATCCCTGTCCCGCTCAGCATTGAACTCCCTCCGGAAGCAATGGTTGAACTTCTCAGGAACGGAAACATAAGGGGAGTAGTCTCTTTCGGAGATGTTTATGACAGCATCGATCAAGAAATAAAATCCGGAAAATTCCACATAAATGCGGGAGTTAATGACTTCCTTTCGAACTCCACGAAACCTCCTGAAGAGGTCAGGATTCATGAAACCTCCAGGAAGAGGAGATTCGCAATGGAGGAGATGTGTTATGGAGGCAGTTACATGGAACCTGACATGGATCCGTTCACCGATATGGGAATTGCAGGAATATCATGGAAAAAGGATGGTTCATTTTCGATCACTGACTACAGCATAAATTCCATGCTCGATTCACTGGGAAGGATCGGGGAACTCCTCCCCGAAAGAAGGAATCTCCCATTCTTCCAGACCTATGATCCTGTTTCGCCCGCAGAGATACTTCTTTCCATACTCTATCCTGCACTCAGGGGCCACAACTGCATACCTGCAAGGATAGGAGATGATCTGGAGAAAATGATCAAATTCTACTGCAGAACTGATCCTGCCGTTTTCAATATCAGGACATATTCATCCCATGTATGGGAACTCATCGGAAAGAAATACGGAGAGAAAATATCGCACATGATCGAGACCTGGCATTCCCCTGACGGATACGAGAAAATACCGGAGATCAGGAGAAGTTCCATATTCACCATGCTGTGTGTGGACAGGGACGTGAGCCCCCAGTACATGCTTCAGAGAAGGAAGGGCTCCAGATCCATACCTGCAAGCGGGAATGTCACGCCTGAGAACATTCCGGGAGATACTACCCAGACGGGAGTGATTGAGATGGATGGTGTTGTGGAATATCTTGGAAAGACCATCCCGCTTGATTTGATTCAGAATCATTTCAGGAACAGAAAAAAATTCAAAAATATTCAATTTGAGGTTAAGGATGGAAAAATAATTTCAAAGAATGCGGATGTTTCGAAATTGGCTGATGAAATCCCCTCATGGATCAGAGGGGCGTTCATCTGAGGTCAGCTTTGTGATCCTCTTTGCAAGTTCCTTCAGCTTTTCCGAATGCTCTGCACCCTGCTTTGATCCGTTTGCCTTCAGCTCTTCCATGAATGTAACGATTCCCTCTATCTCGCTGACTGCTTCGCTGAAGTTTCTTGGACTGCCTCCATGGTGGCCGAATAATCCTGCCCTGAACCAGTTGTTCTCAGGCACGGGTTCATATTTCCCATTTTCGATCTTTCTTATGAGTCCCTCGTTAACCATGTTCTCAAGCATCGGGTAAATTGATCCGGGTGATGGCCTCCATACACCCATTGTCTGCTTCTCCATGCTGTCCATAAGTTCTGCTCCATTCTTTGGGCCTGAATTCAGTATAAATAGAATCCATGTCCTTAGATCTTTTCTCTTTCCTCCAAACATGTTCATCATGCCTATCACTCTTATCATATCGGATAACCGATATCGATATTTAAACTTGTTGTAACAATAATAGATTCTTTAAAATTTCAGGCCATATACAGCATCATTGCAGAAAATATCTTAATATATTGATAAACTTGGCATTTTCCCTATTGATCTTTTTGCTGTTCCGAAACATGTTTTTCCCGGAAAGGGATCATTTGTGCCCCCTCACGGTTATGCTGAACATCTCAATGTTCTTTCCATTCGGATCAAGTGTTCCGTAGCTTTTCCTGTCAAGCTCTTCTATGTTTGTGAAACCGGCATTCCTGATGATTTCAAAATATTCATCCACCTGTGATGCTCCTGATACGCAGCTGGAGAATAATTCCATGTCATCCCTCATTTCAGTTGGAATTCTGCCTGCACTTACAACATCAGAGATCACGAATCTTCCGCCGGGTTTCAGGATTCTGTGCACCTCATTGAATACTTTCTGCTTATCCGGGGCCAGAGCGAGAACACAATTGCTGATCACAAGACTGGCATAGTTATCCGGAAGTGGAATGTCTTCGATATCACCCTTCACAAAAGAGACCATGTTATCCACCTGCATTTTTGCTGCATTCTGTCGGGCCCTTGCAATCATCTCTTCTGAAAGATCCACACCTACGACCTTTCCGGTAACTCCCACGCTGGATGCTGCCCTGATACAGTCGAGTCCTGCTCCTGAACCAAGATCGACCACAATATCGGATTCCATGACAGAGGAGAGTCCGACCGGGTTTCCGCAGCCAAAGGATTGCCAGTTCGTATCTCCCAATTTATTCTGCATTTCTCTGTTGGGCCCGTCTGAGCAT
>JAKAPZ010000072.1 GCA_021822985.1 Thermoplasmata archaeon
GCCCATGAGGATGTGAGATGGATGATTGAACCATGCAGTGCAAGGCTCAACCGCACTGCTGTCCTGCGTGATCAGAAATTGGGACTTTCCCAGGACATGATTGAAAAAACCAAATCAGTTCTTGTTGATGCATTGAAAGGAAGAAAGATTCTGACGAGAACCGAGATGTATGAAATATTCGAGAGGAATGGTGTTCCGTCAACCAACAATCTTGGATACCACATGCTCTATCGTGCCTCATGGGACGGACTGATCTGTTTCGGGCCCCAGAAGGGCAAAGAACAGACTTTTGTGCTTCTGGATGAGTGGGTAAAGGAATTGAGAATGTATCCGGAAGAGGATGTGCTGAAAGAACTTGCAATCAGGTATTTTTATGGGCATGGGCCTGCCACAATATCTGATTTTGCATGGTGGACTGGAATTAAAATGCCTGAAGCGAGGGAGGGAATTGAAAAAGCAACCCGACTAATAGCTGAAGAAGTGGATGGGAAAACCTACTACTCTTTCAGGGAGAAATCGACTGTAAAATTTGAAGATGGAAAGACAGTTCTGCTTCCCGCTTTTGATGAATATGTTCTCGGTTACACTGACAGAACACAGCTGGCTGATAATGGGAAATCCAAAGAGGCAAAACTTGTACACAGTAACGGAGTGTTTCTCCCGACAATCCTCTCAGAAGGAAAAATAATTGGCACCTGGAAAAAGCAGAAAAAAGGGAATGTTATGAAGATATACATCGAACCGTTTGATTTGGTCCATAAGCACCTGCTTTCTGATTTAAAGGAAGCGACAGAATCTTACGGAAATTTTCTGGAAATGGAGACTCGCATGGAAATCTGGAGTTGATTCTCCTTAATTTATAATGAGTTCGGGCAAATCACTTCCCGTTATAGTAATTATACATCATTGTTCAGATATCATAATATTCATATCCACAGTCTGGTTCACTTCAATTGTGAAAACAGGTGAGCGATTTGCAAGGAACTTCTGTGAAGAGAAATGCTGACCTTTCAATTGATAAATTGATCAACCGGTTGATTCATCTTGGAGCTTTTACGGATGAAGAGACAATACAAGCACTGTTGCAAAAGAAAGAAGAGGTTCGTCCTGCACTCATTAATCTGCTGTATGATAAAAAAGTATGGGACTTGAAAAGTGATCTGGCAACATGGGCCCCAATTTGCATTATCCATCTGCTGTCATCAATGGGAAATAGCAAGGAGGCAGCAGAAGCTGTCATAGATTCCATAAAAAAATACCACAACGACATGGGTGACTGGATAACTGAAGAGGCTTCAAATGTTCTTGCAGGTTTTGGAAGCGTTGCTTTTGAAAATATCGGCGGAATGTTGTTTGACAGGGACATGGAAGAATTCTGCAGATCGACCGGTTCTAACGCTCTTTTTCTCATATCCAAGGAATCAGGTAATGATTTTACAAAAATGTCTATAGAACTCATAAAGAAAGCAATAATGGAGGAAGAAAGCAATGAGAATGATCTGATGAGAACACTTCTCACAAGTGATCTTTCGGATTTTAAGGATCCGGATTCGCTGGATTTCATCAAATCTCTTTTCCAGAGGGAACTTATAGATGCTGAAAGCATTTCGATGGAAGAGATAACAAAAATCTATAACTACGAATACGAGGACTTAAAACACATGTCGCGTCGCGATCCCCTGGAAATATTCCAAAAGAACGCCAATCATTATATTCACAACTGTGAGTATTCACAGTGGACAGATAAAAAACTCAACCCCAGAAATGGCTTATGTCCCTGTGGGAGTGGAAAGAAGTTTAAGAAATGCTGTATGTTGCTTGAGAAATAAGGTACAGATCATGACCGATTGCAAAAAACCGGAATTGTTTTCCCATCTCACTTGGGGAGACTTGGAAAAATGGGCAGGAAGTGTTACTGTATCAAGAGGAAAGATATACCAGGAAAAAGGGCGTGTCCGGAATCTTGGGGCCACACCTCAGAGATTTCTTGTTGCAAATGTAGTGGGAACGGAAAATTATACCACAATGGTAAAAAACGAAAATGGTGTTTTATCCTCCAGGTGTACCTGTCCTTATGGAATTTCGTGCAAACATGCAGTTGCCACTATATTTCAATACTTAAAGAGTATTAAAGAAGGCAACGTAATTCCGGAAATCCCCACGGATGATTACCGTTTGACGAAAATTTCAGAATACACGGTTTTGAGCAGTCCTCTACCCAATAAATCCTCAGAAGATGATAAAGATATGGAAAACACTGGTTACGGGAAGAGGGAATTTTATATAAACAGATATCTGGAAATGCAGACAAGAGAACAACTGATTGAAAAGATAAAATCTATTGCTCTTCAATACCCGGAAATTTCTGACATGCTGGAGGCAAATGCACAAATAGCACTTGGAGAAACCAACATCCTCATCTCAGCTATAAGGAAACAGATTGGAGAGTTTATGCCACTTCAACCCTGGCATCATGACAGATCTGATGACTATGGGCAGGAAGAGGATTTTTCCAGAGTAAAAGATCGATTGGCATCTCTCCTTGAAGCGGGATATGCAGATCTCCTTCTCCAACTGGGCAATGACCTTCTGGAAGCTGGCTATAGACTGGTTGAAGATAGTGAGGATGAATGGCAAACAGGGTATGAGATCACTGAATGCCTTGAGATTGCGGTAAAAGCACTTTCCAGATCCAGCAAATCCCCGATAGAAAAAATGTTGTGGATGGTAAATTCAGAACTTGCTGATAAATACAGCCTTATGCCAGACACGGAGGATTTCTGGAAAGAGAACCGAAAAGCTTCTGACTGGAGCATTCTCGCGGATACCCTGTTAACATTAATGAAAGAAACTGACTTAAATGGCGGAAACACACTAACTTTTCATATATATAGACGAGATCATCTGGTTAATAGAATCATCCTGTCGCTGGAAAGATCGGACAGGCTGGCCGAAATAATTCAGCTTTGCAAATCGGAAGCCTTGAATAATGGAGAATATGAACGTCTGGGCCAGTGGCTCGTTAGAACAGGACAGATGGAAGAAGCTGAAGAATGGCTTTCTAAGGGAATAGTGAATACATATTCATCAAAACCATATGTTGCATCAACACTTCACGAAGCTCTTTGTGAACTAAAACAAAAAAAGGAGGATTGGCTCTCCCTGGCTTCACTACGGGGCGATAAGTTTCTTGAACACCCCCGTTATGAGAATTTGAAAAAACTTCTTGATGCCTCCAGGAATGTTGGAATTGAATCTGAAGTGAGAGTTTCTGCAATGCAATTTCTTGAGACTGGAATTGTTTCCAGAAATAAAGACAGAATACAAAAGGAAAAAGATGCGAAAGTTTGGCCATTGCCGGAAACAGGATTACCCAGTATTGTCCAATCGGGAGTGCGGTCATTTCCCCTACTGGAAACACTCATAAACTTGGCAATCGCTGAAAAGAAGCTTTCAGAAGTTATAAAATGGTACGAAATGTATAGTGTAAAGAGGACAAATTCCTCTGGATTTAACCTTGAATATTCTGTGTTGGATGAACGGGTAGCAGAGGCATTATCTATTGATTGTCCGGACAGGGCAATCTCAATTTGGAAACATATTTCCAGGAGTCTCATTGCTGAGACCAAACCCAGTTCATATGAAAAATCAGCAATCTACCTTTTGAAAATTAAGGAAACGCTGAAAATGCAGCAGAGAAATGATGAATGGATCCAGTATTTGCAAATGATCAGGGAATCAAATCTCAGGAAATCGCGCCTGTTGCAAGTTCTTGACAGGATTGCCTCTGGACGGATCATTGATATGTAGTGTCTAAAATGGGAATATCACAGAAAAACTTCTCTGCCACATTTCTTGCTGTTGTGCGTCTGAAATATGCTATAACAGAATTCGATAATGAATTTGGTTATCAACTTACAACTTTATGAGCAGGAAATCTACTTAACTTTAGAAGGAGAGGATTTCAGAATGGAGAGGTAAGGATATACTGAAAAAATTCATCAGAGACTTAAAGATAAGGGGTAAGAAAATAACAGTAAATAATGCAAAATGGAATGCTTTGCACAGAACACCTTTCTTGTGACGTTGCCAGAAATTATCTATCAGAAAGCATTCCCTGATGAAACCAAAGAAACTTTAACATTATACAAAGGAACATAGCCGGCAGAGCAGTTATTCTTCGTGATTTCTGTGTTTTCTGATGAAATTATCAACTTCTTCATTTGCCTCTCCTTTGATAATAGTATGCGTTTCGTCGTCCAAATCGAACGCACCTTCATTGATCAGTTTTTCTTCATAATTGGTGTACGCGTGCCTTATATGTGCCCTTACGGAAAGTATTGCCCTGTCTTCCTTTGAGATCTGTTTTGTTCGTCCGACACGACCGCTCCCAACAATTGTAGTATGCCTGGCTGCCTGAGAACAGATCCTATGTGCCAATTCCTCGTATCTTTCTGAAAACTCCAGGTAAGAGAACATTAATTCTTCCATTTCTTTTCGATAGTTATGTTCGCTCTTTTCCCTGTATTTCTTGGATTTTTCTCTCGTTATTTCTCTCTTCAGTTGAGATTCGGTCTCCATTTCTCTTGCCTTCATCATATTTTCTGCCGGGCAGATTATGCCTATGTTGTAGGTATATTTGCCATCCCTTCCGAGTAGTATCCAGTGAGGGCCAAGCTTCTTCAATGTTCGAGTCAGAAAAGTGTTTCCTGAAGGTACAAATTCCCATTTTTGGGGTTTTTCAAGTTCACCAAAATCAGGGCACCAGAACAACTCTTCCTTCTCTTTTGAGTTCCAGACCCTCAATCCCCTGATGGTTACGGCAGTCTCTTTCAATTATTGGTTAGGCCCCCTTATTTGAAGGCATCATTATCTTATAAGATTTTATGCTTCCTGTCTCTTTTCAATACAATTTTACTTTTCAAGTCTTTAGACTGTCTCTCTCTGGTTTATTGAAATGTTGCTTTTCTTTCATGGTGGTGGATGATGATTCCAGAACTGTTTTCCGAATCTGATTGATGAAGGATGCCTCCTACACTGCGCATGCCTCTATGCTTATGCCACGATCCTCAAATTGTTTCCAGATCCTCTTCCACATGATCTTATCCTTTACTGTGGATGTGGGCCTTTCACGGAAGGGACATGCTGTTCTTGAATCCTGTATCTTCTTTAGTAATCCAAGAAAATACATGAAATCGATCCTGTTATGTATCTCCAGCTCAACCTGTTCGTCCACAAGATTGTATATCATTGAATCGGTAGAAGTTATTGGGAAAAATCACAAC
>JAKAPZ010000073.1 GCA_021822985.1 Thermoplasmata archaeon
GGTCCTGTGACTCCGTTAACAAAACCCTCTGCTATGGTTTCAATGGCGGCTGAACATATGAGATCTGTATCAAGAGCCGTAGTATCCCTTCTCACTATCATTGAAGTCTTTAACCTTGCAGTTACAAGATCGCCTCTTTCAATAGACTCAATCACAGGAAGAACGTGATCCTTCATTGATCTCAGTGAAAAACTGAATTTTAGAATAATCGCAGACACTATAATATAGAGTGCCAGGAAAATAGAGGATGCATATTGAACAATCAGGATTATTGATAGCACGATGAAAGTAACCACTATTACAAACACTGTTCCTCCCAGTCTGCCCGTTGATAACCTCCTGAAGTATTGATCCATCCTGTCTATGAATGTCCCAATAAATGCAACAGGATGGTGCCGGTTTTCGGGTTCCCCAAAAACCTGGTCCAGAAGAACGGAGAGAAAAAGTATTATCACCGGTTCTGAGAGGTAAATAAGGTACAACAGCGCATAATGATCCCGGCCGGTATAAATATTGCAATGGAAATAACCTAAAACGCCTGCTGAATTTTTTCAAAAGCGAGATTGAATATACTTCAACATTATTTAACGGTGCGAGCGGGAATTTCCAATTCTCAGGATATGGTATGAAAGCGAGAGAAAACATAATATTGACATCAGAATACGGTTCATTCTGCCTGCAGACAGGAATGAAATGGGTCGGATATCAGATTGCTTCATGCGATCCTGTATGCGCGAAGTGGATTCAAGCCCATGGGGATTCCACCAGCAACCTTTGAAGTTGGAAGATTCCTGCAAAAATTAGAAGAGGATGTCACGCATCATGAAACACCTGACCAACGGATACTGTACTCTGATTAAGGATCTGGATTTTTATTCCCTGATCTTCAAAGAACCCGTTATATCGATTTCTTCAGCTCCATTCAATGGTGGAGTGAATCTGGTGAAAATGTACATGAACAGGCAGGTTCCCATTGATTACAATCATGATCCCGTTAAAGAGATTGCCAATTTCCTTGTTGAAAGGGGATTTCCCAGAGAAGGGTCCCTGGTTACAATAACGGCATGCGATCTGGAAAATGCTTTCATCAATGAATTTTTCATGGATGATTTTTTCTTTCTGCTTTCGATGACTGCATGTTTTTCCAACGCACTTTCAATAGGCGGATCTGGACTGAAGATGCCGGGTACTGTTAACATAACGGTGTTTACGGATCACAGTCTATCAATTGCTGGTGGATTGAACCTTTTCCAGTCAATAGTGGAGGCAAAGAGTCAGGCTTTCAATGACTTTGGCATAAGAGACAGAAACACTGGAATGCCATCACCTGGAACATCCACTGATACTACCTCAGTGTTGTTAACACATAGAGATGGTGAAAACAATTACGGTGGGAGATTGACGGACATAGGGAAACAGGTATCAATTGCAGTTCACAGTGGAATTGAAGAAATATTGAGATGTTCAGGAGAGTGACATAGATCAATGAACCATGTATTCTTCCAGTGCATCCAGCAAAATTTTGTTTTTCTCTCTCCTTTTTATTGATACCCTGAAGGAAAGATCGTCAAGCCCGCGGTATTTTTTCAGCTCCCTTATGATCACATTCCTCCTGGCAAGAAATTCAGGGAGGGATTCATCATCCCTCTTTCCGGTACATCTGAAGGATATGTAATTAGCAGCGGGAGTTCCGATAATCTTCAATCCCATGCTTTCCAGCCTCTGTTTCATATATTCTCTTTCTGCACCAAGATCTTTTATGGATTCTTTAAGGTAACTCATATCCAGTTTCCTTGCAAAATTAATGGCCTGCTGGCTCAACGGCCAGCTTTCCATACCGGATTTAAGCTTCTCTGCCATACCTGTTGATGAAATTGTATAACCGACCCTTATTCCAGGAAATCCGGTTATTTTTGTCAGTGTGCGTCCAACGATCAAATTTGGGTAACTGTGGATCATTTTTGAAGAGGAATTATCGTTATCGCAGAAATCCATGAATGCTTCGTCCATGAATACAACTGCATTTTTTTTGAGAGACATTTTCGCAATCTTTCCAATAGTTTCTTTATCGGTCAGAGTTCCGGTCGGGTTGTCTGGATTCGCAATAAAAAGGAAATCATACGAATAAGATAAGAGGACATCCGGGTTATGCCTTACAATGCAGGAAGGAATTGGAGTGATGCCCATCCTCCTGGATCTGATGGCCCTTTCGTATTCCGAAAATGCTGGATATAAAACTACTGCCCTGGAGAAGTCCCAGACACCAAGTGAACGGTAAATAAGGGGTGTAAGTCCAGCACCCAGCGTTATATTTTTTCCATATACTCCATTAAATCCTGCGAATTTTTCTTCAAGATCAGTGAGATCATTTTCTGGATAATATCTCCCAATATCATCATTGTTGAGATTAAATTCATCCTGGATTTTACCGGTGTCAATGAACTCGTTGACGCTGGAACTGAAATCAATATACTCCTCCGGACTCTTTCCATATCTGGCTGCCAGAGAAATGATGCTCCCACCATGATCTGCGGAAACTGGTTTTTCTCCCCTCATTGATGCCCTGAATTGTGCACAGGTCATTAATATATCTCCAGTTTACCGTTCCAGGCAGACAATTCCATGATATCAGAAGAAATGAAATAAATATTAAAGGAACAGGCATGTGGAAAAGTTCATGCCGTCCCTGAGAAATGCCATCAGTTTCTTTACCGTAATTCCTTCCGGAAGTAGCGATCTGGAAGAGTCATCCATATACTTCTTCAGCATAACTGGCGGGATCGTCGGGTCATTGAGTGCGGCCATTCTCTCTGTATTCTATTTTGTCGGTTTCAGATATGAAGGGTACGTCGTCGGTTTTGCCTGCATACTTGCCCTGTATGGTTTCACCCATCTTGATGGCCTTATGGACACCGGAGATGCCCTTATGTTCAGGGGCAGTATAGAAAGAAGAAGGGAAATACTGAAGGATCACTACACTGGTGCAGGGGCAATTGGATGGACAATAGTTATTTATACAATTTCTCTTGCATCGTTCCTTCAGTTTGGATTCTGCGAGGCGGTCCTTGCACTTATCTTCGGTGAGATATTTTCTAAATCATGGTATATAATCTATATGTCCACAACAAAATCCTTTGGAACGGGTTTTGCCTATTTCTTCCAGGAAGGTCTACTCAAACATAAGAAACTTGCTCTTGCTGTGAATATTGTCCCTTTCCTCATTATTGCCCTGTTCCTGAATGTATTCCTGATTCTGGCATATATAGTTTCAGTATTGATTCTCCTTTTCATTTCCCATAATATTTCATCACGGTTTGGAGGGATAAATGGAGACATTCTGGGATTCACCGGTGAACTTTTCAGGATGCTTTTCTATGCATCTTTCCTGATTCTTGGAATTTTTCCGGAGTTTTCCATTTTTCTGACACATGCAATTTAGTAGTCGAGACTGATATTCTTTGTCTCAGTTCCATAAAACCTCCATATAATGGCACCTGTTGCCCCGAGAGCCCACAGCCCCAGATTGTACAGTATGAAATCGTAAATCCCGAAATTTGCGGTAAGCGAGATTGACACTATATAGAGTACCATGGGAAACATCCTTATAATGCCAATTCCGAATGATCTGTACCTTGTGGCAAGCAACTCAGGTTCAAGTGTTGTCCTGGAAGCCCATGCAAATTCACTGAATGCCATATTAACTATGAGGAGAGGAATGAATATCAGAAGGTTGGACAGGTAATTTACCAGTACAAATATAACCACCATTGAAAAGAATCCACCCATGTAGGCATAGAATGTGTATGATTTCCTGTTCCTTGATACAAGAGGCATTGCAATAAAACCCGCGACCGAGGCACCAAGAAGGGCATAAAAGATAAGTATGGAACTCTCACCTGCGAATTCTGTTGGACCTATGATATAAGCCATTAGCCCGAATGTTAGATATTGAGAAATGGCCATTGATACGAGGAAAAATAAGCTTACAAATCCTGGTTTCACTGAAACATAATCCTCTGTGCCATGGAGATAGAGTCCTTCTTCCACCGCTTTACCCTCTCCCTTTCTCCCCTTGTAGTTGAGCCATCTGAATGATTCAGGGATCCTGATTCTGGAATAGACCATGATGCCCACAAGAACAATGGATGAAAGAAGGAGAACCAATCTGAACAGATCGTCACTCAGTGCGAAATTTGATGGAAAAATCAATGAAAAAAGAGGAGTGAGAGAGGTGGTTGCAGATGCGGCGACAATGAAAATTCCTGATATGAAAAAGCTCCCTATGTTGCTGAAATTTGCTACAAGTGTCAGCATCGATGCACGCCTCTTTGCGTCGAAGTCTTCTGCTATAAGTGCTAAGGAAGAGGGTTCTTCGCCTCCCACCCCGAACTGGGATAGCACAAGTCCAACAAGAAGGATAGGGAGGTTGTTGGCAAATGTGATCGCAATGACACCAACTGAATAGGCGATCATGGTTGCTATGAAAACAGTTTTCCTACCTATGCGATCTGCAAGAAACCCCATCGACAGATTACCCACCAGGACAAAAACGGGACCCGCAGATAGAATTATAGTTCTTGTTGTAACCGATACATTTGAAAGAAAAGGGAATGAAAGAGAAAGGGGCCCTATTGTTGCAATTATACCCCACAGGAAGAAACTGGATGTACTGGACAGAATCAATGACTTCTGACTCGAGGAGTACATTACAGAACCACCTCAGCATGTTCTTTCAAAAAATATTTTTTGCTGGCTGATTCTTTTTTGTTTTTCCGTTTACGATCTATTAACACTACTGTCATTACAATTCCCTCCGCCAGTATTATCTGGTTCAGGTTCTACGGGTCGACCTTTCGTCCTCTCAGCCTCAATGAAGCTCCCCGATTGATGATGTATTATCAGGTAATAGATAAACAATTTGTATCCACTGGAGATCTGATAAAGCCCATGTCAGATGAGTTCAGAAGAGAACTTTTCAAAAGCCCGAGGATTGTTGTAAACGAAACGTACACCTGTCCATCTTATCGCGGTGGTAGATCGAAAGTCTAAATAATAGAAAATCCATATAAAAGATAAACGTGTCGGATTATTTTGAAGTCAGCTACCCACGACCGAAGTCGTGGGCCTGTCTCGTGAGGGACATCGCAAGAGTTGATTAGGGGGCTTTAACAACATGGAGAAAAACATGAGAGAAAAGCAGAAGTTAGTTGGGAGAAATACATGCACACCTACGGATGCTCCACAAGTCCGTAGCTCT
>JAKAPZ010000074.1 GCA_021822985.1 Thermoplasmata archaeon
CTGATCATGCCGATCCCTTTTTTTGATTGCAGCTTTCAGATCCCTGTTTACTTTTTTATTACAAAGATTACAGTGGTATGTTCGATCTGAGAAATTCAGATCATGCTTGATATTTCCGCAGATGGCCCGAACATTCCTGCATTCGAGACGCTCTTTGATATATGATGTGTTGTATTCGCATATTGGATGATCATAGGGTAGATTCAGATGGAGTCCAGTTGTTCTTTGAGAGCGTTGTTATAGTTCCTCAACTTTGTATGGGTATAGAAATTTGTGATTCGCACATTATCTTCAGGATACATGCATATGGTTTTTCATTTTGCACTATGATTCTTTATGTAAGATCTTCCGGAAGATCTGGCAATAAATCCAAGATAGATCATATACACCAGATACACTAAGAGAGAAAGGGCAAAACCATATGAGAACACGGTTGAATCGGTGTTTCCAGAGACTGCAAAATAAAGTGCAATCATTGCAATAATGATTGTGGCAGTCCCTGCAAATGCTCCTGTCAGAAAGGGAGATAATGATTGATCCATTATTATGGGCAATCCATCTACCTCACCTTTTTTGAGTAGAAAGTTCTGTCGGGTCTTGCAATATGGGCAGGCAAATGTCCAGTTTGGCCCGTATCTTACAGCACTTACTGAACCCAACTTGGAATGCCTGAAATTAAACTCTTTTTTACAGCCCGGGCACTCCGTGTGGGAAGTAATCCATGATTTATGATCAACGGACATTAAACAATAATAAACATATGCAATTTAAATGTAGCGTCTCTTCATAAAAGAGCCAAAATTATGGGCAGAATCCGGTGTTATTTTATCAATATATATTTCTATAAATGAACTTATCAATAGATTTAATACTATTCACTCCTTTTAATTCTGATGAGTTTACTAACGGAACTCCAGGTTACAGGAGTATTTGCCGTCCATAGCGCTGATTTGGCTGGTAAAAGGAGATTCACTTTATGACTTCATCGGGCAAGCTCTCCTCCCCACAAAAAATTGTTTTCTCTCTTGGGCAGATCGGATATAATGTACCTGGATTTTTCCTTCCGCTATACATATTCACGTTTTACGCTCCTTCAGTGGGAACAAAGATAGTTCCTTACTACCTTGTTGGACTGGCAGTTGGTCTTGGCACTATAGTACAGGGAATTGCAAACCCACTTATAGGGCACTGGTCAGACAGGGCAACGTATAGAACCGGAAGGCGCAGGTTCTTTATTATTACTGGCACAATTCCCCTTTCTATCCTGTTTTTCCTGATATGGGTGCCTGTTTCCACATCCTATTTTCAGGCTGCTCTTCTTCTGATCTATTCTGTGGGATTCAACTTTTTCTTTGCATATGTTGTCCTGCCATACCTCTCCCTGATTCCTGAACTGGCCTCCACAATCATGCACAGGGTAAAACTTACAACCATAATGGGCTATTTTGCAATAATAGGAATCGTTCTTGCCAACATTATACCTCTGTTGACTTTGGAAACTTTTGGTTATGGACTTGCTGGCCTGATAATATCGGTGATAATGCTCACCGTATTTCTCATTGTTTTTTTCACCACTGAAGAAGTCAATGACCCGAAGAAGAGACCTGCCTCACTCTCTCTGACTGACTCCATTCGCGAAACATTCAGGAACAGGACATTCAACAGATACATACTGTCATACCTATTTTTCCAGTTTGGCTTCTATGCCCTGACAGCCTCCATAGGATATATAATAGAAGATCTTGTGATGCCGGGCAATAGTAGTTACAAAACATGGATCTCACTGGCCACTCTTTTTGCAGTTGCATTTGCAGTCCTGTTCTCTCCATTGCTATACTGGTATACAGCAAAGAAGGGGGAAAAGAAGAGTTTCATCCTGTTCACTTTCATACTTGCCGTATCAATTATGCTGGTTCCAGTAATCGGATTTCTCCCGATCGCAGATCGAATTCCTGCTATGCTGGTCATAATGGTATTCACCGGCATGGGATTGAGTTCATACTTCATCCTCCCGAATGCAATAATAAGCGAAATAATAGACGAGGACGAGGAGAAGACCGGGTTCAGGAGAGAAGCAATGTATTTCGGCATCCAGGGGATCCTGGAACGCATACCATCCGGTATATCTCTTGTGTTTGTCGGGTTGTGGATGCAGTATCTGTACGGGCCGACTGGAAACCAGGTTTACATTATGCTGATGGCACTGATCGGAGGATTATCTGTTCTGGTGACATCCATCTCCTTCAGGATAGTTCCACTGAAAGAACACAGAAAGAAGGCACAAGATGATGTCTCCAGTTAGTGCTGAATATGGAGAACACACTTTTGTACAAATGCATGCCCATTCCAGGGCGTCAATAAACAGGTTGAGCGGAGAAGGTGCTTTCCACCGTGGTCTCTGGTGGGTTGAGAGAAGAATAATGAAAAGGCTCATGCTCTCCCCATCTGAAATATCAAAGGAAGCAGAGAAGATGGGTGTTGACTACGTGGCAATAACGGATCATAATCTGGTATCTGATATCTCTGGGTTCAACAACCTGATTCAGGGAGAGGAGTGGGGACAGATGAAAGGTCATGCTAACTTTACATTCCTCAAAAAATCAATAGATCCTGAGTGTGGATTCTATGCCGGAAAAGAGCCGGACAAGCCGAATAATTTCAAAAGTGCTGCAAAGATTGCAAAGGAAAATGGAGCATTTGTCAGCATTAACCATCCATTCAAGGAAAAAGCGGATTCCTGGAAGTGGGGCGATTCAAGTGTGGATCTATGCAATGCAATTGAGATATGGAATGGATCATGGAGCAGGGAGAACGAGAAATCGCTCGAATACTGGCAGTTTCTTCTCACTGCAGGTAAGAAAATTCTGTGCATGGCAGGTTCTGATTTTCATGTGAAGAGGCTTTTCAGGCTTGACTCTCCACTGATATGCATCGAGGGAAAATTATCCATTGAAGAAATCCGCATTTCATTGAATGAAGGAAAGTACAGCCTTTGTCTCAATACAAATTCTCCCGTTATCTTTCTTCATCGGGGAGATCAGGATGTCAGATATACCATAACAAGACATTCAGGAAATCTGGAACTCATAATCTACACAGCAAAAGAAAAGAAGACCCTAAAGCACCCCCTTGCGAGCGATACCCTTGAATTCTCTCCCAATGACGGTTTTATCAGGGCGGAGATCTGGAAGGATGGTGTTCCCCTGAGTTTTTCCAACCCCGTATTTTACTGATCTTTGTTGTTCCTGATTCCGGAAACAAACGGCTTTCTTGTCATCGCATATGACATAAATCCGGATGCTCCGGGAAAATGGATACCGGTTAGACAGACACCCGTGTTCACGTCGATTGTCTCGCATGCCAGACCTGAGTCTAAGGGTGCATTTCGAAGCATCAGCCCGCGAGGATCACCATAGAGCAGGAGAGACGCGAAGTGGTGGATCCAGGGATGAGGAACATGGCGATTGCTTAATCCGCTGAATTTCCCATGGATTATCCATCTGTTTTTTTCTGACATGATCAATGATACTGTTTTTTTCATGACTTGTGACTCACTATGAACAAAACCAAGATATGGCAGGAGAAGCAGGCTTCCGGTAGGATTGTCATACATTTCGTACGACCCTTTGAGATCTGTCGAATAGCAGAAAGCTCCCGACTGTGGATCGATCATGTTTTCCATAATAGATTTTTTCAAGCACCCTGCCAGGTTCCATAGGGGTTTTGAATGTATGCTATCCTTCATTATGGAAGACAGTCTGTCCAGTGAGTGCCATAACAGTACGTTATTGTAAGTCACGTACCTGTTGATCACCGGATCATCAGATGAGTCCAGTTCAGTTCCGAAAATACACAAGTCCGGTGCCTTCCACTTCTCCAGCACTTCAAGGATTTCATTCACCAGTTGACCTGCCTCACTTTCTGTTCTGATCTCCCATTCAAGGGCCTTGTATATCGCGATCAGATACGCAGTGAGCTGGTCCAGCTCAAAGCCATCGTATAGCACTCTTCCATCCAGATATAATGCATGTATTCCCTTGTTCTTCCAGTATCTGGTCAGCATGAGATCAACCAGTTGTTTGGCCCTCTCACGATCAACGGTCTCAAGCAAGGGAAGAGTCCACAGGACAAAATCCCTGGACCAGAAGCCAGAGGCCACATAATATTCCGGGCTTTTGGAAGCCATTATACAATCACCGTCAGTGTCAACGCATCTGGAATTTGAGTAAAATATTGATAACATGACATTGCTGAAGATTATGGGGTCATCCCGATGCACAACCCTTGAGGCAAATGCCAGTGACTCCTCCTCCAGTTTCTGCCATCCGGTTCTGGCAAGGTGAATACAAGAAAGAACTGCTCTGTCAGGCGTGTCTCCTATAGCCACATAATACCCACCATCCCTGCCAAGAAATGCTAAGGCAGGATAGGAAGATCCAAGATTGCTGTACACAACGGGAACGTCTGACCACTGTGTCCTCATAATGTCTGTTTCATGGGGCATATCCCAAAATATTCTGGAAGTTGCACCAGGATTTCCAGTGAAAGGTTCACCTTCTTTCTTGATGAAGAATCCTGGCCTATCCGGAGGCATGATGATCTTGGAATCGGTCTCATATCCAAACCATGTCTTACCTGCGATTTCATTCCTGTCTATGAGATTGGTCAGCTCGAAACAGAAAAGAGAATTCTGTGAACAAATGGGGAAGCATATCCTGGTGGTTTTTTCCCCAACTATCACGGACATGTAATAATTTCCAGAAAGATAGAAGCCGATCTTCTCCGTCACGATTGGAGAGGTAATCAGTGGATTCCGGGTTACCATAAGTTCACTGTGGATTTCATACCTCCTGCCTAAATAAATCTTATGCAGTTCCGAATGGCATCAGTGAGAGGTTATGATCCGGCATGTTAACCTGCTTCACCTTTGATATCATACAAAGTCCACATTCACTGAAGGTAAATTTTTTAGGAGGAGGGCAATAAAGAAATATGAAACTGAGATTCCCCCGGAATTTTGTCTGGGGTACTGCGATATCAGCATTCCAGACGGAAATGGGCTCTTCTGATTCTTCAGTGTTCACAGGCACAGATTGGTATCAGTGGACCCACTCGGAAGAAATAAGAAAAAAGGGTCTTGTCAGCTCGGATTTACCTGAGAGGGGAGATGGATTCTGGGATCTTTATAAAGAGGATATGGACAATGCAGCAAAACTCGGTACAAACTC
>JAKAPZ010000075.1 GCA_021822985.1 Thermoplasmata archaeon
TTGTTGATTCTGCAGGAAATATGAAGGTCTTTGCAGTAGTTTCAATGTCCCATCCAGGTTCAGATCAGTTCATAAACCCTGTGAGTCTGGATCTTCTCAGAATGGCTGTCAGTGTGGGGGCAGGAGGTGTCATAGCACCTGGCAATGATATTGAAATGATCAAGAGAATAAGAAAAAATGGCGGAGAACTCACAATAGCATCTCCAGGGATTGGGGTTCAGGGAGGGAATCCGGCTGATGCAATTCTGAATGGATCTGATTATATAATCGCTGGAAGATCCATTTATGACTCTGAAAATCCACTGGAAGAGGTGCGAAAAATCAACAGGTCAGTAAATTCGGTTCTTCCCTGATAAACTTGGAATTCAATACCGGGGTGCATCTTATTCACAGATGGGCCAGAAAAAGCACCACCATCACTGGAACAACAAAAAGTATGAGAAAAATATAGAAGGAGAGGTAATAGATCCTTAACGCTCTTTTTATATCTCCTGAGGTGGCTTCATAGCCGGTTTCATTCATTATGTAGGATCCACGCTTTTCTATTCGTATGTTCAGGGAACTTGAATAAGCACCTATCGGCCAGCCATTGTTTGCACTGTCAACAATCCACGCAACTTTTCTGGATGAAACTCCCTGCACCCTGTAGTTCAGCATTTCCGAGCTGAAGAATATTATGAATGAACCAACTCTTGCAGGTATGTAATTGACAATAGTTTTAACAATGGCAGTCCATTTTCCAAACTCCCTATTCCTTCTATTCTTGAAACCCACAAGATTGTCAAGGACATTTACAACTCTGGTGAACAGTGCCCCAATGACACCAAATATGGCAAAAAACATCAGTGGAGTGAACACATCATCCACTATGCCTCTGGATATGTACTCGATTGTGGCGGAAGCCACGTCAGATTCCTTCAGGTTTGAAGTATCTCTCCTGACAAGCCTTGAAAGGTACATTCTGGATTCATCCACGCTACCTTCATCAAGAGCCCTGATAATTGGTCGTACGTCCTCACCCATTACAGTTATGGAGAAAGTGCTTTTCAGGACTATGATTGCCGCCACAACATAAATGACAGAAAACAGGCTTAAAATTTTGAGTATCGCCAGCACAGGAATAAGGCTAAGGGCAGTTATGAAGATCAAATAAAGGAAACCGGCAGCAGACTTGTTCTTCGAAATCCTGAAAAACTGGTCAAAGTAGGTGCCAATTTTTCTTATTACTACCTTGGGATGAATGTAACTTCTTGGTTCTCCGAATAGAAAATCCACGATCAGCGCACCCATAAGCACTGATAGGCTAATTTCAAGAGGATTCAAAGTCATTTTACAAGTCTCTCTATGTAACTCATATCCATGTTTTCAATAAAAGAATTTGTTATGATGTCTATTCTTCTCATAAGTTCTTCACCATAGATCATGTCTGGAATTTTTTCGCCTGTAATATGCTCCAGAAATTCCCTGTTCTCCAGGATTCCATGTACGTTTGTCCCAATTATGTGCCCGTCTGCAGATACAGTTCCCTCTTTTCGGCCACCAATTTCAAGAAGATGATCCTTCTCACTGGAAGAGACTGTTCCATAGTGGATCTCGTAGCCGGTTCCAGAGGGCAGGGAAGCAAACCTACTTCCATTAAATGTGTAGGAGACAGAATCAACCGTTTTTACAGGTGAATATTCAGTGGCCAGATCAAGCATGCCAAGTCCTCTGATCGACCTTTCCTTCATCTCGGTACCATGCGGATCAGATACTGTCCTCCCAAGCATCTGGTATCCTCCACAGATTCCAATTATCATGGCACCCCTTTCCCTTGCACTCTGCAATTTTTCTGCTAATCCCGTCTCCATGAGGTATCTCATGTCGGTTTCCACATTCTTTGAACCTGGAAGTATTATTATTCTGGCTGCATCCAGATCATTAAGGTTGGATGCCCTGACATAACGGTAGCCAAGGCCATATATTATCAGTGGGTCAGTATCGCTGTAATTCTCAATGGCTGGGTATCTCACAAGGCAGATTTTACCATTATCAAGCATGGTATTTCCGTAATCCTGGGAATCCTCACCCGGCAGAAACACATTCTCAACATACGGTAATACGCCAATAACCGGTACACCGCATAATTCCTCGATTTTTTCTATTCCATTTTCAAGGAATTTCTTTGAACCTCTCATCTTGTTTATAATCATGCACTTTACAAGATCAGATCTCGGCATAAGCTTCAGTGTTCCGTACAAAGAGGCAAAAACACCTCCTCTTTCAATATCCCCTGCAAGTATTGCTGGTGTGTCATATAGTGTTGAGACATATATATTGGCAACATCACGATCCAGGAGGTTAATTTCAGCCGGAGATCCAGCACCTTCAGCCACAACCACATCATAATTTTCACATAAATAGTCCAGGGATTCCTTCACAACTCTTTTTCCATTCTCAACAAGATAATCATAATATTTACTGATTGACATAACTCCCATACTTTTTCCATTTACAATGACCTGCGAACCATCTTTTCCCTCAGGTTTAAGCAGTATGGCACTCATCTCCTTAATCGGTTTGGTAGAGGCGGCGAATGCCTGTAGCCACTGTGATCTTGGTATTTCATAACCTCCATCTATTGCAACAGAGTTCAGTGACATGTTCATGGACTTGAAAGGCGCCACCCTGTAGCCTTTTTTGCTCAGATATCTGCATATTGCCATAACTATTGTGGATTTCCCGGCGTTGGATGATGTTCCCAGAACCTGGATCACCCTCCTCTTAAGTTCTGGCTGCTTCATTTCTATCTGTCCTGAAGATTGGTTTGAGGTATATCTAAGGTTTGATTTCACCTCCCAACAGAGAAATAATTTCGCAAAAATACCAGTGACAAAATTTAAATGCTTCAAGAGCCTTGTTAAGAGTTGATAAAATATGGCAAGTTACCATTTTAAATGCAAGGATATAGGCATGGACTGCGCTTTTGAAACAGCCTCGAAGAGCAATGATGAACTCTTTACGAAGATATCGGATCATGCCAAGGCGGCACACAACATAGAGGAAGTTTCTCCGGAACTGAAACAGAAAATCACCGGAGCAATCAGGAAAAAACTGTTCTGAAGAAAGAATTCCGACTTTTAGTTTTTACATCAGTCCAACAAAATATATTTATTTACAGTTGTGACTGGGAATTTTTTCTGGACAATAAATAAAATATATATCTCCGTGATTATGATCCATGGACACAACGACAAGAAAGGTACAGCAGACCGGTGGATCGACTTTCATAGTTTCAATCCCTTCGAAATGGGCAAAGGAAAACGGGCTGAAAAGAGGAACAGAACTCATACTTGAAGAAGAGGACGGGAATCTGCTGATTCGTGGCAAATCAGTGGAACACCAGGAAGTTGTTAAATCAATCAATTTAGAAAACGATGGAAAGGATCGTAACCTTTTACAGAGAACAATGACGTCATTTTACATTTCAAATTTCGATACACTCGTCATAAGAACGAATGGGCACATGAAACCCGGTTTGAGGGAAGAGATCAGGAGATTCTCAAAAGTTGTCATGGGTGTTGAAATATTTGAGGAATCCGCAAATTCAGTAGTTCTTCAGAATGTCATTGATTCTTCAACATTTCCTCTTAACAACTCAGTGAGAAGAATGTCACTCAATGTTGAGACCATGCTTGCCGATGTGATTGAAGGGATAAAAAAGAAGGATCCGGATCTGCTGGAAAGTATTGAAAAAAGGGACGATGATGTTGATCGCTATCAGTGGTACATATACCGGGAAGTACTGAAGAATGGCCAGGGGGATACAGGCAGGATTTTCTTCCTCATACTCTCCAGGATTCTTGAAAGGATTGCAGATCACACGGTAAACCTTTCCAGAATCTGGGGAAACGCCCTGGGTAGTGTGGAAGGCAACACGGATGGCATCAGTTCATTTCTCACGCTTGTTCAGACCATGTACAAAGAGGCAATCACCTCCTTCTATGCAAGGGCATATGGAAACCTGAACAGTATAATAAACCGGAAAGATGAAGTCATAAGACACAGGGGCGATCTGTTGAATGATAACTCAATAAAGGACATCTACACAAAGGCAGCAACAGTTGAGGAGATATCAAGAATCGGACTCTACGCAACCGATATTGCTGAGCTTGCAATGGACCTTATACTCTCGGAGCAGGACAGCATAAAAATCTAGATATCCACCGGAGTTACCTCAGGCTTGGAAACGCTTCCAGTTATGAGACCTGCCCTGACATCAGGATCATGGTTGAAAATACATACATATTTTTCACCTATTGCTTTCTCGATAATCTTCTTCTTCATCCTGAGTGTTTCAAGTGGATATGTGTCAATCGCCGTTATATACTGGGGCCTTACATGGAAAGCTGTTGGAATAAGATCCCCGGGATACATTATTTTCAGGGGACCGTCATCAATGAAAAACACCTGGTGTCCAGATGTATGGCCACCTGTTCTCACTGCCTTTATTCCGCTCTTTATATTCCTGCTTCCCTCAACCAGGGAAAGGTGCCTGCTGTCGGATCCTGTAATGCCCATGCCATAGCTTGATCTGGTTATTTCATTGGTATTTCTCACATTCCTGATTTCATCTTTCTGTGCCACTATCCTGGCATTTGGAAAGTGTCTCTTACCCTTTTCCATGGAGATGGAATGTCCCGCATGATCAAAATGAAGATGAGACTGGATTATGAAGTCAACTTTTTCTGGCGAAGAGAACATCCTCACCTGTTCCAGCAGGTCCGTTTCTTTTGTGAACTGGAAGATCTCGGCCTTACGTGAGTCAAAGGCGTTTCCAATGCCGGAATCTATGAGGAATGAATACTTTCTTCCAATGAAGAAGGGGATATTAAGGGCAAGCTTTACCCTGTCCCTGATGTCAAGGGAAAAATGACTGCTCCAGATTGGTTTCGGTACGGTTCCGAAGAAAGCTCCCGGGTCAAGAGTGAATGTTCCGTCAGATAGAAGCTTTATGTCAAATTCACGTGATTCCGTTTCAGGCACCCCTTATCTTTCCAGCCATTTCTCTCACCTCATCTATGACAGATTGATCCTCAATGTTGCTTATATCCCCTGGATCATTTCCCAAAAAGGTGGTTCTGAGGACTCGTCTGAGTATCTTGCCGTTCTTTGTCTTTGGAAGGGTGTGAAGGTTTATT
>JAKAPZ010000076.1 GCA_021822985.1 Thermoplasmata archaeon
GATGGGGCCTATGAAAAGGCAAAAGCGGTCGCAAAAGCGCTCTCAGCTGATTCAATGTACCTTGACAAGACAAGAACGGGGCCCACAACTGTGGAATATGGAAAAGAAACACTGAATGTGAAGGGAATGAACGTTCTTCTGGTTGATGATATTATTTCGACCGGCGGCACAGTTATGAAATCAATTGAAATGCTTAAAAGCAGTGGCGCAGCAAAAGTATTTGTTGCTGCAACACATGGACTTTTCCTTAACGGTTCTGCGGAGAAGATAAGGAAAATGTGTGACAGGCTGTCCACAACAGACACCATCGTATCTGATTACAGCACCATTAACATTTCCATGGACGTTATGGACTATATGGGTGAATCAAAATGAGCGAGATTGAGGAACTTAGGCTTTGTGAGAGTCATGGACCGTTCAGGGGCCTGCAGTGCCCCGAATGCCAGGAGAAGGGCAAGGGACTGCTTTTTTCCGATGAGATTGAGGCCATTGGCAGGATACTTGCAGGAATGCTCAGGCATTTTCCTGAGAACTATGGTGTGAGGCTCAATAATCATGGATTCGCAAGGATTTATTCTGTAGTGCCAGCCATAAGGGCAGAGAGGCCAAGATTCAGGTGGGTTAGGCCCGAGCACATAGCAGCACTGGGAGAGACCGATCCAAGGGGAAGATACGAAGTAAGGAATGGTGAGGAGATCAGGGCAACATATGGCCACACCATTGAGGTGAATCTATCAGATCTTCCAACGGACAACCTGCCTGAAATGGTATATTACCAGACGACTCCCGAAGAGCTTGACATCATAAAGGAAACCGGAATTAGTCCTTCCGACAAGACATACGTACATCTTTCATCCAATTTCAGGAAAGCATACGTATCCGGAAAGTTCCATGTGGATGATCCTCTCATAATCGGGATACTCGCAAAGGAACTTATGGAGTCAGGCATACCTGTCTACAGGGCATCCACCGAAGTATATCTCACAAAGGAGATCCCTCCTGCATTCATGAAGGAAATAGAGCAGGAAACCATAGAACTGACAGAGGAAGAGAAGATCGAACTTGACAGGTTCCTGAAGAGAAGGGAGAGAAGACTCAGGGGAGAAACGAGAGGGGAGAGTTTCTGATTCCTTCCTTATCTTTTCCATGGTGATTCTGATGGAACTCATATCAAAGGAAAAACTGCTTGAATTCATAAAGAATGATGAAGTCACAGTCATAAATGTGCTTGCATCCTTTGCGTATACGGAAGAGCACATAAAAGGCTCAATTTCCATGCCTTTCAACATAATTGAGGATGGGGGATGGAATAAACTGGATCAGAAAAAACCTGTTGTCCCTTATTGCGCAGGAAAAACATGCCATGCCTCGCGCAGGGCAGGTGAAATACTCGAATCACATGGAATGAAAGTATATGTTTATGAAGGCGGAATAAGCGAGTGGAGAGATTCCGGTCTTCCCATGGAAGGGGAAAAATACAACAGAAAATGATCATTCATCAGATATGAACAGGCTGCAGGAGTTTTTGTTCCATAAATCAGAATGGCTACATTACATGGGGGCAAGCAAAATATTACATTCTGGAATGGGTATGGATTCTTTCGATAGAATTCAGGATAATTTTTAAATCATCATCCGGATGGAAATATACTAAGATCTGTGAGTGGCTTGAGTTAAGTCCCATCAAACTGATCTGTTGAAGGGTGACACAAAAGTATTATATATGTTCTATATAAGATATAAGATAAAGAGGTCTCAAATGGCAAAGATCTTAAAATGCCCTAAATATGGTAGCCAATTCAATAAACCAATTTTTGGCAGGAAAAAAGCTGGAATAGGTATTGGATTCACTGCACTTGGCAACTTTGTCAAATGCCCAAAGTGCGGAAATGAATCTTCGCATGGACAATTCGGGCAATAGGATGGTAATTTCATGGAACTGATCTTTGATAATGTATGGAGTGGATACGGCCGCACTGAAGTGCTCAAGGGCACATCATTCACCATAGATTCACCAGGCATAACAGTAGTTCTCGGAAAAAATGGTTCGGGCAAAACGACCATGTTCAGGACTATTACGGGAATTCTGAAACCGATGAAGGGTGAGATCATGATGCGGAATGATTCACAGGGGAATCAATCACCGTCAATTGGATATATGGCACATTCTGCAGGTATTCCTGCAGGATTCACGGTAGAAGAAGCATTGAATTTCTATGCAGGAATTGAAGGTTCCGGCAATGATCAGGTCATGGAAGTAAAGAGATTGCTGAATCTTACAAACCTCTGGAGCATCAGATTTAACAGCCTGAGCCAGGGGCAGAAGAAAAAGGTATCCCTTGCAAAATGCCTGCTTTCCCGCAAGGATATCTATATATTTGATGAACCTACATCCAATCTGGATCCGGAAATAGCATCGGAAGCAAGGAAAATAATGGCCACTCTTGCTGAAGAGAGCATAATCCTGTACTCGTCGCACAATCTGTATGAAGCACAGGAGATTGGAAACCGAGTCCTGTTGCTGGATAACGGGAAAATAAAGTTTGACGGAAACATAAGGGATATCAGGAAGGACAAGCGTGATATCGGAATCAGGGGTGAGGGCATAGGCAAAATATTCCCGAATTCTGTTTTGAAAAACGAATACTACATATTTAACGTTCACGGAGACGATGAAGTGGACAGTATAATCAGGAAGATAGTATCAGGAGGCGGTAAAATATACGAGGTGAAGGAGATGGAAAACATTCTGGAGGGTCTCTATGGCATCGGGCAATGAAGGAAACAGATCCATTAATGTCATACTGCTGAATCTTCACCTAAGGAGAATTTTCAGGACACCATATGGGGTGATGTACATTGTTTTAGCCCTGTTTCTTGAAATATTCATCGTTCTTTCGCTCTCATTCCTGAATCCCACCCCTCAGAGCGCAGGCAATGCATTATCCAGCGAGGGTTTTCTGGGAATTAACAGCATTGAACTCTATATTCTGGAGACCACATATCCATATCTCCTCCCGCTTTTTGCAGTTCTTGGTTCGACCGGGGCAACATACTTCTTTTCAAGCGACAGATCATCTGGAGTTTATGAATACCTCCTGTCAACTTCAAAGGTGAAGATAGGGCAGATCTACCTCTCATACATCATTGCAACTGTTATGGTATCCACGATCATAATCTCGGCAGGAATAATATTTGCAGTTTCCATGGTATACGCAGTTGGTGATGGCTTTCAGATGTTCCTGATAGATCTGTTCCTGGTATATTCCATTCCACTGACATATGTCAGTTCAATGCTTTCATCCATAATGATTCTGAGCTGGGCATCCATGTCAAAAACTTATCCCGGTGTAAATGCCCCTGGTGGTATAGGGGCGATTGTAGGGCTTGTTCCCTCTCTATTTTTCCTATTTGTGCATATGGAGATACCGGTACAGTCACTCTACCTTTATTCTTCATTTTATGTCCTTGGTATTTTTGGAATATTTCTTATCATTTTCATTACTGCAGCAAGAAGGATTTCCAATGAGAGGATGATATCTTCATGATTTTGAAGGGCCACCTGAACAATCATTTTGCCAGAAAAGTCCATAATTCTACATTTCAATTTTTCATCAGCCATTGGACTTTCCAGTTTGGACGATATTGCCCTGCACCACACGTAATACTTATGAAATAAAATGGTACAGTTAATATATGGAATATAAATTTGCTCATAAGTGAGATTAAAGCTTTTCAGGAACGGTCTGATAATTCTTGTACTGGGCATAATACTGGTGGTTGCAGGCATAGGCATATCCAGTGATTATGTGAAAACAGGAACGAAGATCAACACGGTGAAAAGCGGATTTTATACATCTGATATGCTGAATATATCCGGAAACGGATTCATTTCGGTGGAAGGCGGGAATTTCTCATTCTATCTCATAAAGGCAGCTGATCTTGGCTCAGTGAACAGTTCCAGCATACTCTCGTATGCATTGAATCCACAGAATGCATCACACCCCACTGTGGGGCAGCTGTTCGTGGTTTCGAATGGATCGTATTACCTCGTATCCTTTGCCATTCCACTTCAGGGCCTGGTGTATTCATACGTGAGCCATTATCATACATTCACTTATCTTGGCTCACTCCTTTTAATAGGCATATTGCTGATTGTTGCATCAATCATTGTGCTGATCATTTCACTGATGATCAAGGAGAAACAGGCAAAAACGGCTGAATAAACCAATCCGGAATGGATATGAATGATAGAGATCAAGAATATTATGAAAAAATACGAAAATGGGCTGGTGGCGGTGAATGACATCACCGAAACAATGTCCAGGAGGGTCACAACACTCATAGGAAGGAATGGTGCAGGAAAAACAACACTCCTCCGGATGCTTTCCACCCAGTTGATGCCATCCTCCGGAACTGCAACCATAAACGGATATGATGTAATAAAGGAAACACAGAAGGTCAGGAACAGTATCGTGAGCATACCGCAGGAAGCTTCACCCATAGGTATTCTCACCCCATACGAGCAGGTGAGGATGTATCTCATAGGAAGAAGATTCTCGCTTTCAGATGCATCCTCTGCAGCAAGAAATGCACTGGAGACAGTCGGTCTGGAAAGCTCAATGCATTCCCCGGCAGATACTCTCAGCGGTGGAATGAAGAGGAAGATGTTTGTTGCCATTGCTCTGGCATCCAATGCGGAGATTGTTTTTCTGGATGAGCCCACAACGGGCCTTGACCCACTTTCAAGGTTAGAGGTATGGTCTGCCATAAAGAAGCTGGACGGTAAAATACTGCTCACAACACATTACATGGAGGAGGCCGAGAATCTTTCAGACGAGGTATTCCTCCAGGATACGGGAAAGATAATAGAGAGCGGAACAGTGAAGAAACTTCTCAGCAAATTCTCCGGTAAGATCAGGGTCGAATCCCAGTCACCACTGAAGGGGTCCACAATGCTGGGAGGAATGCACATACTCTATGATATGGTGGAGAATGCAGAGAACCATGTGAAAAACGGGGCAAATGTCAAGAAGATAACGCTGGATGATCTGTTCATAATGAGGGGTGTGGATCTTGAATATTAGATTCATTTTCACTTTCGCTTGGTACTACGGCGTGAAGATATTCAGCAGGGGCCCCTCATACGTTATTGCCTCCCTGACAACACCTTTGTCG
>JAKAPZ010000077.1 GCA_021822985.1 Thermoplasmata archaeon
GATCTCCGAACTTGATGATAGCACAGCATCCGGAAACAAAAAAACAGAAATTCTGGAAGGGTATGGCCTCACGGAAGCCAGCTCAACTATTTCATATATGCCAATAGGGTATAACATCCTCAAGGAAGATTCAGCAGGCTTACCTCTTCCAAACACATATGTAAAAATCGTGGACATGAAAACAGGAAAATTGCCAGTCCCAATTGGGGAGACAGGCGAATTGATAGTAACGGGGCCACAGGTTATGATGGGTTTTTGCAACAATCCTTACGATTCATCGAAGGTGCTGAAAGATGGGTGGCTGTATACTGGGGATATTGCAAGTATAGACAGTGATGGGTTCATATACATCATAGGCAGGAAGAATGATGTTTTCATTTCACAGGGCTTCATTGTTTCACCAATTGAGATTGAAAAAGTCATAATGGGCAACAAGAACGTGGAGGAAGCCGCAGTAATAGGATACAAGAAAGACAATAATGAGTTCATAAAAGCTTTCATCGTGCCGAAGAAAGGGGTAAAGGTCACGGAAAATGAGATAATAATGCAGTGCAACAGATTCCTTGCAGATTACAAGATTCCAAACTCCATAGAATTTAAGGAATTTCTTCCCAAGAATGCATTGGGAAAAATAATCAAAAAATCACTGTTGGACATGGTCAAGCAACTGTGAATTGAGCATAGTTTCTTATGATTGTAAGCATCATGTGATGTCAACTTATGAATACTGAGTTAGAAAATCTGAGAGATGAGATTCATTCCTGCAGCAAATGCTCAAGGCTTGTGGAATTCAGGAATAGTGTTCTGAATGACTCAAAAAGGTATTCAGGAGAGGATTTCTGGAGAAAACCGGTTTCCGGGTATGGTGACATCGAAGGGAAAATACTCATCATTGGACTTGCTCCGGCTGCTTCAGGGGCGAACAGAACAGGCAGGGTGTTCACTGGAGATAAGAGTTCTGATTTTCTCGTATCATGCCTGAATGAGGTCGGATTGACAAATATACCAAAATCAATCAGCATGGATGACGGTCTCGAATATCATGATTCATACATTACACTGGCTGTAAAATGTGTGCCTCCCGACAACAGGCCCGAGACAGATGAGATTCGGAACTGCCTCCCATATTTATACAGGGAAATAGATCTGATGCCAAATCTGGAGAAAATAGTTACTCTAGGGGGACTGGCATTCAATTCAATTATTTCATATTTCAAATGGAAGAACATTGACGTGAATGGCGCTAAATTTAAGAACAACGTTTCATACGAAATAGGGGGGAAGAAAATATTCTGCCTTTTTCACCCCAGCCCAAGAAATGTAAACACAGGCAGAATTACAAGAGAAGAGTTCATAAAAACACTGAGGAAAGTAATTTCGTAATATTGGATAAGATACTATTTTGAAATTATTCTGATGACGTCTGAATCCTTCAGCTCATAATTTTTTCCAAGTATCATCCTGTTTCTGCCATTGATGGCCCTGATGAAACCCTCACCAATCTCTGTATGGACTGCAAATGCAAGATCTAGTGCAGTGTCGGTATTTTTCATTATGAATGCATCGGGAAGCACTCTTCCATCCTTGTCGCACCATTTGGACTCATCATAGACTGGATAGACAATCACATTTTCCATCTGAATTTTGATCATATCTGTAAGGATATTCTGGATTCTGTTTATTTTGCCTGAACGATAGTCAGATTGTATCCTTTCCAGGGCATCCATCTGTTTTTGAGTCGCTTTTCCAGTTGGCTCAAGAGTTTCCATATCGTTTATAATTCCCGCAGAATAAGCTCTCTGTATAGACAGTTCATAATCGGCAGAGATAACGTTCATGTTTTTTGATCTTATCTCTTCAGTATTCTCAAGAAGATCTCCCTTATTCACAATTCTTTTTATCGGCCTGATCACAGTCATCGCGATTCTTGAGAAATTCTCCATATTCTCTTCATTCCATGCATGTAGATTTTCAGGAAAATTGCCTGAATTCAGAATTCTCTTGACTTCACCCAATCCAATTCCGAAAAAACCAACTTTCTGGAGCAGTTTTTCTTCAAGTGGCCCCTGAATATGTGACACCTTCCTGCAGAATTTGTCCCACTCTGAGCCAAGCCTTGATGAAAACCAGTAAATTATTTCATTTTCTACTTCTTTAGCACCCAGTTCCATTTCATGGGCAGATAGCATCTCTTTGCTGTCTGAAATTGGGCTTATGAGATTAATCATTGCTGATGCACCCCTTATGGAATCCATGAACTGGTTGCCCATGCCTTTCCCCTCTCCAGAACCTTCGATGAGTCCGGGAATATCGAGAATCTCTACGGGTATATACCTGCTTCCCGAAAAGCACTTTCCACGCCTTGGGCTGCAATCCTTATGGATTTCTGTATGTGGGCATCTGGACACAATATATGCTATACCCTTGCTGGTTTCAGTTGTGGTGAATTGGTAGTCTCCTATGGCCACCATGGTGCCGGTCATTGCTGAAAAGAGAGTCGATTTGCCGGCATTTGGTTTTCCAGCTATACCAACTACAACTTCCATTTCCTACTTTTTCCCCGTAGCGTATGTGCCGCTTATGATCCTCATGTCATAATTCTTCGGGCATTCTGCCTTCCTCTCAATTTTTGATATCTTGATCTTTAGGTCTTCCTTGCTATGGAGAAGATTGCATTTCTCAATGAAACTGCAGGTGATATGATCGCAGTTCATTCCTTCTATATTGAGGGTTGAACCCTCCTGCACTCGTTTGTCATAGGGAACAATGAATTCTTCCTGCACCTCTTCAACCGTGACAACCCTTACCTTATCATGGTTAAAAACCTTGCAGGAATGCTCCTTTTCTCTAAGTTGAGTGACCCTGTACAATTTCCCCTTTTCAAGAATAAAGCATGCGCCTTTGACTTTGCAGTCTGAACATGACTGCAAGGGTGTCACATACCTGAATACATTGCCAACTTCTGCTTGATCCAATCCTATAAGTGTTACTTTTGAAGCCATTTTGATCTACCTGTTTTCAATCTATTATATTTGTAATTCTAAGGGCAGATTCTGCAGCGTGGTAGCTCAGGTCGACTTCTCCAAGAATGGTAAATCTTTCAGGCCTTATCCTGTGTGCAGTTCTCAGGGCCTCGATCATTATATTGTCCCTTATGCCATAATCGCTGGCCTTTGTCGATATGCCTATTTTTTTGAACACATTTTCAATTGATTTCCAGTCCTTTCCATGCAGGAACATGGCTACTATGCACCCAAGTGCAACCTGTTCGCCGTGTATTGCAGTACCAGGGGCCATTGTTTCCAGTGCATGAGCTATGAGGTGCTCACTGCCGCTGGCAGGCCTTGACGAGGCCGCAATAGCCATGGAAGTTCCGGATGCAAGTATCTGCTTAGTCACAAGCCATACAGATTCCTCAACTTCCGGCATTATAAGATGTGCTCGTTCTACCAGTTCTTTTGAAGCGTACTCAGCTATTGCAGCTGCACTACTGCTGAATTCTTCTCCTTTAATCCTGTTTGCAAGTTTCCAGTCCAGTATTGCAGTTTCATTTGAAATAACGTCAGCAGCCCCTGCTTTTAGGTACCTGTAAGGAACCTTGGACATTATGTATGTATCTGCAATAATGGAGACTGGCATGACTGCCTCTTCTGAAACAGACCAGTTTCCTCTTTTTATGGATGCTCTCGGTGATGCAATTCCGTCGTGGCTGGGTGTAGTTGGAATGCTTATGAGTGGTATGTCAAGATTGTATGCGGTTTTTTTGGCAAGATCTATTTTACTGCCTCCTCCTGCACCAATCACAATTCCTGCACCATATTCTTTCGCATCCCTTGTTACTTTGTTCAGATTTTCTTCATCTGCCTTATCGCATAAAAAAACTGAATTCTCAATGGATGCATCGTCAAGAAGCATGGATATTTCCTTACCTGCTATCTTGTATGTATTATGGCCTGTTATTATCGCAACGTTACCCTTCAGGAGGTTTTTTTTCACCACATCAGGGACTTTGTTTAAAACTCCATGCCCTACATATATGTCTCTTGTAAATTGCATGAATTTGAATTTTTCGAATTCCATCTTTACCAGATTGCAGTTACATGTTATCTATCAATATAAACATTCAGAATTGGATTCTTCACTATTGTTAAAATTATTCCCAATTATTGGCTGTTGTATTATGCAAATTTATTTTTATGGAAGAGGACAAACAAATATAAATTTTACATTATGCCTCTGAATAATACACGCATTTCTAACAGATTCCATATCGAATGAAATCCACAATTGAAAAATAAATTTTCACGAGTTTAGAGATGCGGGTGCCGGGATTTGGACCCGAGGCACGAGCTTGGCAAGCTCGCGTGTTACCAGGCTACACCACACCCGCTCTTTTTCATTTCCAGATAAAGAAAGCGCCTTTTTTGAGCCTTTCCAAAGGAAATGTTTTGTGTTATATCATTACATAATATAATCATTTCCATACGTATACGGTGTCTAATAACCTGTAATTCTGCATTTTTATGACAGTATACAAAATTTTGTGCATGAAAAATTTTTGATAATATTTTCAGGTTCATCACACTTTTTTGGGGACGTATATTATTTCATGAATTTTAAAACCTCATATCGAGATTTCCACAGTGAAAGTGCTGTGCTCCATTTGTATTTTGAAATCAAAAAAGGTTATTTGGAAAGTGAAAGATATATAACTATACTGATTTTACTTCTGTATTAGAGATTGGCAAAGGATTCATAAAAAAGCACCAATGAGAACAGAATAAAGAACAGGATAGTACAAATGATTCCTAATATAAAGAAATAAATCCCGTCAAATATCTCAAAAAGAAAAAAAGGAATTGAGATCAGGAAATCCAGAACTGCAAAGGAAAGAAGTATGTATAGAAAACCAAATTTCAATTTATGCTGAAGTTAACGTACTGAGATAATTATTGTCGGGAATATTGTTGCCAGTAAGGTGGCTACTTGTACAGCGGAACTATATAAAAACATCGTATTCCTTAAGAGTTTCAACTATGGAATTGTAAAGACCTTCGTTTTTCTTCTTAATAGAGTTAAGTCTTTTGTTAAGTTCGTCTTTGTCTTCGTAGATACCTTCACGCATTAAATCCGATGCAATGTTTGCACCAGCAAT
>JAKAPZ010000078.1 GCA_021822985.1 Thermoplasmata archaeon
ATTGCATTTCTAATATCGCTTCTTGCATTTGTGGAGCTCTTCAGTTCGTTATTCAAAAACCCACTCCTTGCAATGGTCATCCCTCTTGTGATTCTTGAACTGATTATGTCAATATTGATTCCAAATTTCGAGGCAGTGCAAACTGAGCCATGGATTCTGCTGTTTTACGCAGGACAGGCGATTCCGGATCTTTTGCTGAAGAATTATCCCAAACACGCAGTAGTAGAGGCAAATTATCTGGGTGTTCACAACTTCACTGTATTCACTCCCTATGTCTCTGAAGCATTCCTGATAATTCTCGCATATGCAGTGATCTGTTTCACGCTTTCCTGGGCAGTGTACTATCACAAAGAATTCAAATGAGTGTGAAATATTTAAGGGCACATAACAAACTTTATATCACATTTTTCGTTAAGAAATAACGGGTAAGACCGGTTGGGCAAATGTACCCTGAGGTGCATGATAAAACAGTATCAACCGGCACTGGTTATTTTCTTTGTAATTAAGTATAACTTGAAAGATCAGACAGTTGCAGAAACCTGCCACTTATTTCATGATGATTGGTTAGACATATGACGAATGAAAATTCGACAATTTTTTATACCGTTTCAAATTATGAGTGAGATGAGGGACATAGAGGAAAAAATAGCCGGCGAAATAGCACTGTCGGATGATTTCGGAAAGACCATTGAAAAATGGAGAAGGGAATTCATGATCACCAAATCAGAGCTGGCCCGCAAGATGGATGTTCCCGTGTCCATGATCAAGGATTATGAATCAAGCAGGAGGAAGTCCCCGGGAATTGCAACCATAAAGAAATTTGTGAAGGCAATGGTGGAGGTAGAGACGGATCATGGAGGGGCTATCCTCAGAAGGTACAGGGCAGGAGTTCCGCATGATGCCCTCATTGACATTGGCGATTACACAAGGGATGTGAATCTCAGGACAGTCATACAGAAAATCGCGGGAAGAAGCGAATCTGAAGCGGATACTGACAGATACATCAGGGGTTATACCATTGTGAATGGAATCAAGGCAATACTCACATTCTCATATTCGGAATACAATGTTCTCTATGGATGGTCAAGCCAGAGGATCATATTCTTCACGGAAGTCAAGATGGGAAGAAGCCCCATGATAGCCATAAGGGTGCATCCCCTGAAACCTGCTGCAGTGGTCTACATCAAGGCGGACAGGGTGGATGAACTTGCTGTCAGGCTTTCAAATATAGAAAATGTTCCACTCATAACAACTGAACTGGATGAACACGAGATTGCAAAAATAATGTCTTCCATAACCTGAACTATGGAAATATTCCGGAAATAATCTCTTTCGGATCATATGGCCTGAGATCCTCAAGCTTCTGGCCCATCCCGAGGAACAGTATGGGCTTGCCGAACTGGTGTGCAATGGAGAATATGGCCCCTCCCCTTGCATCAGTATCCATCTTGTTCACTATCAGTGCATCAAAGCCAATGTTGTTCAGGAATGTTCCCGCCTGTTCCACGGCATCATTTGCGGCAAGTGCATCCACAGTCAGGATCACGAGATCTGGCTTTGATACCCTCTTGATCTTCTTCATCTCCTCTGAAAGATTCCTGTTGTTCTGCATCCTTCCTGCTGTGTCGATTATCACGTACTCGACATTTCTTGCCCTTGCATGCTCTATAGTATCGAATGCGACTGCAGATGGATCGCTTCCCATCTGCTGGCTTATGATCCTTATGCCAATGTTCTCTCCATGTATCTTTATCTGATCTATGGCCCCGGCACGGAATGTATCCGATGCTGCCACCACAACCGTTTTCCCATGATCTGACAGATATTTTGCCAGTTTGGCAACAGTTGTAGTTTTTCCCGTTCCATTGATCCCTATAAACAATATGACGTATGGTTTCTTTTCAGTCTTCAGAAGATCCATCTTCGGGACTGCCTTCATCAGCACATCTGTCATGATGGACTTCATGGAAGAAATATAGTTGTCGGGAACCGGTGCTTCAGGATCTTTGAATTTTGCAAGGAACTTTTCCTTTATGTATTCTGCAGTATCATAATTCACGTCTGATTCAAGAAGGATTGAAAAATATTCATCTGCCAGGGCAGAAATGTTTGCCTGCCCCTTCCCGCCAAGGATGGATTTGAGCCTGTCCTTAAGCGCCATCTGATTCTTGCTCTTTCTGCTGTGAATTCAGGGCAGACACGATGATCTCGTATCTTCTCAGTGCCTCAGTCCTCTGGCTGTTCAGCCCATCAAAGGATTTCCTGATATCCTCAACGAGTTTCTTCAGCCTCTCCGCTGTGTTCTCCTTGGATTCCTCTATGAATACATCGGAACCTATGGAAACAAGCGTGCTGCTGTCAGGAGAAACTGTTCCCCTGATGAATACTCCTCCCCCAACGGACATGAGTGTATCCTTTGATTTCTCCATGTCATGATCCTGCACCACTGAAAGGGCCCTGGAATAATCCTCCAGTCCTCTTGCAAGGTTTGTCAGCTGCTTGTCTGAAACGCTTATGAAATTTTCAAGGAACTCCAGTTCCTGCCTCAAATCAATCTGGTTATCCATTCACTCACCCTTCTCAAAATGTTTTTTGCTCTGCTTCAACGCTTCCAGCACGGGCATCGGTTCTCCCGATAAATAACTTATGAGTGCCCCTCCCCCTGTGGATATGTGCCCTATGTATTTTCCCACGCCCAGCGTTTCGATGGCAGATATGGTATGCCCCCCTCCCGCTATGGTCAGGGCCTTTGAATTTGCAATCTCCTCAAGAATCTCATATGTTCCTGTCTGGTAGCCCTCCATCTCGTACATGCCCATGGGCCCGTTTATGAATATGGATGCTGCATTCCTGATCTTTTCCGTGAAAAGCGCAATGGAATCGGGGCCTATATCTGCCATGATCTGGTCACTGGGCACCTTATCCTCCAGCGTTATCCTTGTTTTTGAAGGATTCAGGATGAAATCGAGAGGAGTTATGATGCTGTTCCCGTATTTTTCCAGCAGTTCCCTGCACTTATCCAGAAGTTTGCCATGATTCTTGTTGTTCTTGATGATGAAATCCTCGTTCTTCTTCCCTATGTTTCTTCCTGAGGCCCACAGGAATGCATTGGCAACCACGCCTCCAACGCATACGGATGATGTTATCTTATTCTTCAGGAAAGATTCCGACACCGCTATGGAATCCTCTATCTTTGCGCCTGCAAGAATTGCAATCTTCTTTCCGTTCTTCTTCCCCGTGAAAGCGTCAAGGGCCCTGATCTCATCCTCGATGAGCCTTCCCATCACATTTGGGATCATCCTTGTGAAACCTGTCAATGAGACCTGATTCCTGTGTATGGCAGGAAATGCGTCATTTATGAAATAATCGATGTGCCCGCTGAGAGTCCTGACGAAATTTGTCTTCTCTGTGGTATCAAGATCTGATGCGTCCAGTGTGACATCCTCGGAATAGAATCTTGTGTTCTCCAGCATGACTATGTCTCCGCCCTTCATTGATTCAATATGCCTGACAACCTCATTGCTGAACAGTCCATCAATGAATGCGACCTTCCTTCCTATGATCTTCTCCAGCCTCCTGGAGTGATCCTTCAGGGACGTGAAATCGTCCTTGCCGGGTCTGCTCTGGTGGGCCATAATGATAACCCTGGATTCCTTCAGGCTGTTGATTGTCTTTACATGTGAACGGAATCTTGCATCTCCCATTATCTCCCCGGTCAGGGGATGTATGGGGGAATTGAGGTCAAGTCTCAAAAGGACTGTTTTTCCTCTGAAATCAAAATCATCCATGGTGAAGTATTCATTCCTGAACTCATCCATAATATGGGTATACATTTACGTTTAAATTAATTTTGAATTGAATCGTGTTTTTGAAGGGGAAAATTTAAGATTCAATCATGCCGGCGGTTCCAGCGAGAGCCAGAAGAAGGAACTGCCCTGCATGGTGAAGAAGTATGGTGCCTCCTCTATATCGGGGAACAGGGAAGAACTCATCAGTTCCCTCACATGCCATCCCCTGAATTTGGAAAGATCAAGTTTTGCATATGAGGGCCTCCTTGACATGTTGTAGATGCAGAGGATCATTCCGGATCCTTCCCTCACAAAGGCGATGATCTCCTTCTGCCCCGACTCGAGGAATGATATATTTCTCTTACCGAATATGGCAGAATTCTGCTTCCTCACAATAATGAGCCTCCTGAACCAGTTCAGGAATGATGTGGGCAATCTTGAATAGGATTCCACGTTGTTTGATTCATAGTGATAATTCGGATTCACTATGACAGGTGCGTAAAGCTGCTCAGAGTCTGCCTTTGAAAAGCCCGCATTCCTGTCGTAGGACCACTGCATTGGAGTCCTGACGCCGTTCCTGTCTCCAAGATATATGTTATCGCCCATGTTCACCTCATCCCCATAGTAGAGAACAGGCGTGCCGGGAAGGCTGAGCAGAAGTGCATGGAGAAGTTCCAGCCTGTGCCTGTCATTATCCATCAGCGGTGCGAGCCTTCTCCTTATCCCCAGATTTATCTTCATTTTCTGGACCTTGACGTATTCCCTGTACATTGCATCCCTTTCGGTATCGTTCACCTGCTCAAGGGTCAGTTCATCGTGGTTCCTGAGGAAAAGGGCCCATGAACATCTTTCAGGCACATCCACGGTCTGTGTTACCATGTCCATTATGGGTTTTGCATCCTCCGTTGCAATGGAAAGGAATATCCTTGGCATGAGAGGGAAGTTGAATATCATGTGGAATTCGTCACCATCCGAGAAGTATTTTCTTGCCTCATCGGGTATCTCATTGGCCTCTGCCAGAAGGATGCAGCCCGGGAACTCCTGATCGATTATTTTCCTTACTTCCCTGAAGAACTGATGTGTCTCCGGCAGATTTTCACAGCTTGTCCCATCCTTCTTGTACAGATACGGCACTGAATCACACCTGAAACCGTCAAGTCCCTTCCTGAGCCAGAAACGTATGACATTGATCATTTCCTTCTTAACTTCTGGATTCTCATAGTTCAGGTCTGGCTGATGCGAATAGAACCTGTGCCAGTAGTACTGTTTCGTGGTCTGGTCAAAGGTCCAGTTGGACTTTTCCACATCCACGAATATGATCCTCACATTCCTGAACCTGTCAGCAGT
>JAKAPZ010000016.1 GCA_021822985.1 Thermoplasmata archaeon
TCCGATCTATATACTGGAGGAATGATGTCAGTTGCTTCATTCCCCATAGACACATCCATTGGAATTTCCTTCTCTGTGGGAGTCACACCTGTTTCTCTTGCACTCCTTTTCCTGACCACAGTCATAATGGCAATGGCCATATTCGTGTCCGGAAGGGAAACCTATGACAGAAAATTCTATGGTCTTATGATGGCCACAGAAGTTGGGCTTTACGGTCTGCTCATATCAAGAAACTTCCTGTTCTTCTACGTTTTCTGGGAGGCAATCATCATACCCGTATTCCTCCTTATTGCTATGTTTGGAGGCAGGAACAGGGAAACTGCCTCGCTGAAATTCTTCGTATACACACAGCTTGGTTCTGTTTTCCTGCTTCTTTCCATACTAACGCTCTTCTCGTTCTATAATACATCCTATCACCACGGTTTCACGCTCAACATGGGCAAACTTCTTTCCACGACATTCATAAATGGCTACATCACATCGGTTCAGCCATTCTGGACAGATTTCATACTCTTCGGATTCTTCTTCGCATTCCTTGTGAAGATGCCCTCATTCCCGCTTCATTCATGGCTTCCTGATGCTTATACATCAGCACCGTATCCTGTGACCATAGTTCTTTCGGGAGCCATATCACTCATGGGCGGTTACGGTTTCTATGCGGTGATCTACCCGATTGCGGGTGTCACAGGTTTCATTACAGCATGGATCATCATTCTTCTCGGAATAATATCGCTTGTATACTTTGCACTGGTGGCAATGTTCCAGGAGAACATGAAGAAGATGATGTCCTACGCCAGCGCAGCATCCATGGGTTTCATAAGCATATCTCTTGGAGTCGGAATACTCTCCTCAGGTTACAACACATACACTTCCATAACTGGCGGTGTCTTCCAGATACTTGCACACGGCCTCATAATGGGCTTAATCTTTTCATCCCTCTACATAATAAGGCTGAATACCGGAAGCGAATCTACGCTCACGGTGAGAGGGCTTTTCAGGGAGATGCCCATAGTATCGGCATTCTTCCTCGGTGGCCTAATGGCTTCCCTTGGACTTCCGGGCCTTGCGGGATTCATAGCCGAAGCATCCATAGTGCTCTCTTCATATTCCACTCTCGGGATGATCATTTTCTTTGTCATATTCGGCATGATCATAACCGCATCATACCATGTATGGGCAGCCCAGAAATCACTCAACGGGCCATACAATGAATTCCTCGGAAGCATAAAGGACGGAACAAGGGGAGAAATCGCTGCCCTTTCGCTGCTGTTTGTCCTGATACTTGCGCTTGGAATATACCCTGCAATCTTCTATCATATGATTTTCGTTTACATAAAAGGAGGAATCTAGATGTTTAGCGTACTGTTCACAAACCAGATTGAGGTCATGTATCCTGAAATATTCATTGGCCTCGTTGCCTTTGGAATGCTTCTTATGGGGAGATCTGTAAAGAATCCCGCTGTTTACACATACATCACAATGGCAGCACTGTTCATTGGGCTGTTTCTTCTCCTGATGTTCGACATGGGGACGGAAACACTCTATGGCGGAGCATATCTTGTGAACAACTTCAGCCTTTATTTCGCAGTCATAATGATCATCTCATCACTGTATGTGACATACTCCGCTGGAACAACCCTGAAGGCAAATCCCGAATCGTTCTTCTCCGTATTTCTTCTGGTGAATGTGGCAATGATGATTGCAGCCTTCAGCATGAACCTCATATTCATATTTATTGCATTTGAGGGTGTGAGCATTGGCACGTATATCATGTCCGCCTATGGCAAATCAAAAAGGAATCTTGAAGCGGCTGCAAAATACTTCTTCACCGGAATCATCGCCACAGGATTCATCCTGCTCGGATCTTCATACTACTATCTTTCCACGGGAACATTCAACCTTGAATCTGTTTCCATATCAAAGGGCCCCATGCTTGTTGCACTGATCCTTCTCTTTGTGGGATTTGGGTTCAAGCTTGCGCTTGTTCCGCTCCAGCAGTGGGCAGTAGATGCATACGACGGCACACCCAACCCCGTATCCGCATTCCTTTCATCGGGAACAAAAATACTGGCATTCCTGATCATATTGAGGGTGTTCATAGTGGGCTTCCAGAACTTCCAGGCTGATGTTTTCGATCTATTCGTAATTGTGTCCATAATCACCATGACTTACGGAAATCTGGCTGCACTTTCCGAGAAGAACATCAAGAGGATGTTTGCATATTCAAGCATTGCACAGGCAGGTTACCTAATTCTCGTGGTAGCTGCAACCTCTTCCGCGGGAGCCACAACTTTTGTCTTCACAGTGGCAATATTCACTGCAATGTACTATTCCCTTGTGTACATATTCATGAAGGGAGGGGCCTTCCTTTCCGTGTCCGCCGTCAGGAAGGAGAATGTGGATATTGATGATATGTCCGGAATAGGTGTGGTTTCCCCTGCATTTGCAATATCCCTCACCATACTGATGCTATCTCTTGCAGGAATACCTCCAACGGCAGGTTTCTTCGCAAAATACTACCTGTTCCTTGCGCTCATAAGCAGCAACCTCTGGTGGCTTGCTGTAATCGGCATACTGAACAGCGCCATATCCGTTTTCTATTACCTCAAAGTCATAGTTGTAATGTTCAGGAAGGATGGAATCAGGAGGGAGTTTGACACATCTGCAAGAGTTATTGCGCCCCTTGTGCTTGCTGCAGTCATATCACTGGTGCTTTCCCTGTTCATATTTGCTTACCCGCAGCTTAGTGGCCTTGTAACCGGCCTGGGGGTGTCCATATGAATCCCCTGTACGATCTTTACGTGATTGAGTCTGCCCTCCTGTCCGGAGAGGTTGATGATGCTGTAAATCTCATAAGCAGGAACAGGAAGAAGTACGGTCATGTGGAAAAACAGGAAGGCATGAGTGAACTCAAGGGACACATGAGAGTGCTCAATGGCATAATGGATGCTCTGGAAAATAATTTGGCCATTGACGGCTTCAGGGAATTGATGACAAACAACTACGTATACAGAACAGAGGATGGGAACATGGAAAATTTCGTGAACGCATTCTCATACATGGTATACTATTCCATTGACAGGTACAATATACGCTATCCGGAGTATGACGGAAAAAGGTGTGGTGATCTCTGATGCATTTTGAAGAACTTCTGGAGATGGAAGAGGATCACGAGATTGCAGAGGCAATACATGAACTAAAGAAGGAGGGGGAGCAGTTCCTCTTCTGGAACAGTTCGAAAAGGCTTGTTCTGGCAAGGGAGATTCCATATCTCATGAAGAATGAGAAAACAGGCTATGAGGAAATCATGATCCACGTCTCAAAAATTCTCGGGATAAAGAGCAGGAAAACCTATGAGATGGCTGACCAGAGATTCAACCTGACAATGTACTGATTTTTTAACTTTCCACTTTTCCCGGATTTATCTGTATATTTTCCCTTTTCTTTTCAATCCTCGCAGATACGAATACGCCTGCGAAATAGAGCACAATGATGGGTATTGCAAGGAGCATCATGGTGAATCCGATGACTCCCGGGGAGAAAATGACGCCGAATATGAGGGCCCCCACCACTGCATATCTCCATCCTGCCTTCCAGGTTTCCGACTTCACAATTCCCATATAGGTGAGTCCAACCATTATGACTGGTGTTTCAAAGGAAACGCCGAAGGATAACACGTATATGAGGAAGAAGGAGACAAAGCTGCTTATGCCCATGGTGGGCTGGACGCCAATTCCCACATCGAAGTTGTAGAGAATGTCAAACATGAGGGGGGCCACATAGATTATGCCTATGGATGAGCCCACAATGAAAAGAACCAGTGCAGGAATGGTAATGATCCTGAAAAGCTCCCTCTCATTGGTCTTCAGTGCGGGGCCCACGAATCTTGAGATCTGGTAGAATATGTTGGGGCTTGTGAATATTATGGAAAGAAACATGCATCCATAGAAATCGGCAACGACACCATCCGTTGGCTTTATGGCAAGAAGCTTGAATTTTGTTCCCACTACATGGAAAATAATGGCGGAGAGCATCTGTGCCCCTATGTTCCTGTATGGATCCGGGTATATGAACCAGAATGAGTACCCATAAAGTGTGTATATCCTGAGGTCAAACATCAAAAAAATGCAAAAGGATACTATGACTGGTATGGCCAGCCTTATGGCTGTCCTGCGTAATTCTTCTATATTATCAAAAAAGATCTTAAGGAGACCATTCTCCATCAATTACCACTTTTAAGTTTCTCTGAGAGATCTTTCTTGACATCTGCAATGGGTCTGTTATCTGTGGTAATTCCGTAATTATTTGCAAGTTCAATTGTCTGCGAATCGGATTTTGAAGGTATAACTGTTGAATCGGGTGAAAATGCTTTCCTTATTTCCTCTTGTATCTCCACCTGGCCCTTCTTGAATTCACCTGTGGCCCTTCCGAGGTTTCTTGCGAAGTCAGGAATCTTCTTTGCGCTGCCGAATAATACGAGAATGACGACACCGACAAAGATCCATTCTCCTATTGCGTCAAATGCCATAGATGTATATTTAAAAAGATTATTTAAGGTTTTAACAAAAAAAACCCTGAATCCTGCGTGCAGTGAAAATCGGGAAATGGACTGATGGAACTACACTATTTCAAGCTGGAATTTCTCAAGAAGCCCCATATCTATTGCCTTCCTGTAGTACAGATCGAGTGCCTTCCTTCCCTGTTCACCAAAATCAACGGAGAGATCGTTCACATACATCTTAATGAATCTTGTCTCAAGATCAAGATCGCTGTACCTTGCATATTTCATTGCGTACGTTGCGGCTTCCTCAGTATGGGCCATTGCATATTTTATGGAATTCTCAAAATCGGTGATGTATTTTGATATGGTCTCTTTTCCCAGTTCTTTCCTTATGGCATTGAACCCAAGTGGGAGGGGAAGATTTCCTGCATAGTTTTTCCATCTCTGGTAAAGATCAACAATTTTAACCAGGCCCTTCTCCTGGAAGGTGAGCTGCTCGTCATGTATGACAATACCTGCATCTATGAGCCCATTCTTCACCATGTCCGGTATGGTGTCAAATCTCATGGGCCTCATGTTTGCATCCTTTTTCACGAACATCCTGTAAAGAAGTTCCGAGGAAGTGCCCGGTCCGGGACTTCCAATTGACGCATCCGATGAAATATCAACCTCTCCCCTTGCGACAACCATGGGCCCGTATGAGAGTCCAAAGCTTGCTCCTGACCGTGTAAGTGCATATATATCATTCACTGTGGCGTAAGCATTTGCAGATATGGCTGTGACATCATAAAGGCCTGTCCTTGCATCATGGTTCAGTGTTTCAATGTCCTTAATGACCTGTTCATATTCCATTGAGGTCTCAACCTTTCCTGACACCATTGCATAAAACATGAAGGCATCGTCGGGATCTGGCGTGTGCGCAACTGTAAGCTTCATGTTTCTGTATTGCTTCATTCATAAAACATATTTGTAAATTCAGTTTCAATGAAATCGATCCGGTAACAGGAATCAGTATTTCAACGGGCATAATTGTTTAATACGAGCCTGCCATTGCTACATTCCGTGATTTAATGGCAAGAATACTCATAGCTCTTGGAGGCAATGCACTCCTGCAGAATGGTGATGCCAGAACTTATGAAACTCAAAAGGACAGGGCCTACAGGGCTTTCAAGCTTCTCAATGGCGTGATAGAGAAAGAGGATGTTATCATCACACATGGAAACGGGCCACAGGTTGGAGACATAATGGCAAGGAATGAAGTTGTTGGCGATCTTCCACCCACAATGCCTGTGCATGCATGCGGTTCCATGTCTCAGGGCCTAATAGGGGAAATGCTCCTTGAGGCATTTGAAATGGTGAGGGCGGAATCTGGCATTGGAAAGATCGCATCGGTCACACTCACAAGATCACTTGTTGATTCAAAGGATCCTGCTTTCGGAAATCCCACAAAACCTGTGGGAAGATCCTATGAGAAGGATGAGGCCCTTGCAATAATGAAGGAGAAAGGCTGGAAAATGGCTGAGACTGACCGTGGATGGAGAAGGGTAGTGCCATCGCCTGTTCCCATAGATATACTTGAGAAGGACATCATCATGAACAACCTGTCCAGCGGTTTTCTGCCGATATGCACCGGTGGAGGTGGAATTCCTGTAAAGAAGGAAGGAAATTTCTATACTGGTGTGGATGCAGTCATAGACAAGGATCTGGCATCATCCGTTCTTGCATACCTGCTTGAGATGGATGAACTGATCATACTCACAGACGTGAAAAATGTCTACATAAATTATGGGAAAAATAACCAGGAGGCCCTTGAAAAGGTGTCCCTTGAAGTTGCGAAAAAATATCATGATGAGGGCCAGTTCGGAAAGGGAAGCATGGGGCCCAAAGTCAGGGCAGCAATTTTATTTCTTGAACACGGCGGAAAAGTTGCAAGGATTGGAAACCTCAATGAGGCACTGGCAGTCGTGAGAGGAGAATCAGGCACAATAATAACACGGAACTGATCATTCCGTGCTGTATTTCTCTCCATTTTCCTTTATTTTTCCTGTTAAGGACATCTGGGAGAGAACCTTTCCCAGCGTGGTGTTATCCACCACAAGGCCATAATGTTCCCTGAGCAGTGAAGCTATTTCTTCAACACTTCTGGGTGAGAACTTGATTTTTGATGTGAGGTTTGTGATATCTTCATAAACATTCCACGGAAATATGAACCATGTCCACTGTTTTTCCTCCACCTTCTCACCGTAATAATCGGGCTTGAATGATGAGTGGGTTATGTGAAGCATTGTCGCGGTTTTGACTGCTGCAGGCTTGAGGGTTTGCAGATAGTCATGGGCCAGTTTCATGCTCTGTCCCGTGTCCGTTATATCATCCACGATAATCACTTTCATACCCTCCACAGGCACATTGAGGCCATACTTGAGAACTGCAGTTCCGTCCACTGTGGCCGTGAGGCCCCAATGCTCAGTCTTAATGGCATAAAGATCCTTGATGAGGTTAATGTCTGAGAGAATCCTTGCAGGCACGAGCCCTCCTCTTGAAAGGCCAATGATGACGTCAGGCCTGAAATCTTCAAGCATTTTGCTGTTGATAGTTTCACACCATTTTTCAATTTCTGACCAGGTTACGAGTTTAGCCTTGAAATCCATAGTTTTCATTTTGAAATAAATGCATAGTTAATTTATTTTCCTCAAGAAATTTTGAAACTGTATGGCAAAATAAATATAGCGTTGAAACTTACAGTTTTAAAGCTCCGATGGTGTAGTCCGGCCAAGCATATCGGCCTTTCGAGCCGACGACCCGGGTCCGAATCCCGGTCGGAGCATATTTATCTAAAGGTATCTATTACTCATATTTTCCTCAGTTTAGGATATTTTAAGATAGATACTGTTCACGCATTATGATATTCAAGAAACCTTCTAGGTTAGAAAATGATTTCCTTTGTTTTCAAGTTTTAAGAAATTTTTGCGTTATTGCTCAATTACACAAACCAGTCCTCATGGAGAAAGGTGAAGGGCAGGAAGATTCTGCCATATTCTACTCGTGGGCAATCTCACCTTAAAAGTTTTGCATTGTTTTAATGTTACTGACTATGCTATTACAATACATTTATCAACTGCAATAAAAGAAACTTAAGTTTAAAAATAACTTAAATAAGTTCAGCGAACTATTTTGACCAATAGTGATAAGGATCTCTCCTTCCTCCCATTCCTACTCTTGATAGTTTTCCTTCCCTTTCAAGAATAGTCAGAGCAAATCCAATGTTCGTTTTTAGAGTCTTAGGGTCATCTGGTGTTCTTTGACTCATTTGTAAAAATAAATCAAACACTTCATTTCTGTTAAGTTTCTTATCCGAGTTACTTACCAGCTTGAGAACTTCGGTAATTATATCAGTAGGGGGTGTCAGTGGTGGCCATTCATCTTTGGTTTTTTTGACAGGTATTATTTCTTCTTCAATGGATTGGTTAACCTTTTTCCTTTTTTTTGTTACTATTTTTGTAGAGGATGAAATGTTAAACTTAACCTGTTTATATCTTTCAGGGTTCAGTGGTTTCACTGGCCCTATATGTTTTAATACTATTGTTTTACCTGCCTTCTTAATTGGATCCCATTGATATTCCACTTTCTGAGCATATTTCTTTCCTTTTACTTTTATTATTCTTATTGGCATTAAACTTTGTTTTCACTCCTTTATATTACTAATGATTTAGTAGTATTTTACTTTTTATTTTTGTAACTAATACTAAAAATCTTTGCATTTAAGGATAATTTCTGCTATATTTTTTTCTCTAATCTGAAGCTGTACTGGTATATGTACATATACCAGTACAGCTTCAGAAGGCCAAAAGAGTCTTTTGAAACATACGTTGATTTTAAATATAAGTAGGTAATTTACCAATTGGTAAAAATATGTATTCTACTAAATCAATATCAATGAATGAGCGGGAAACAGTCACAGCACTCATCAAAAAACTACCCACTCTACTGCCAAGTATGAATATAGACGACATATCTTTAGAAGTACCAATAGATAAGAGTCTTCGTGCAGATGTCATGGTGAAGGTCAGAACTGGAGAACTTATGAAATATCTCTTGATTGAAGTTAAATCCATTGGAGAGCCAAGAATCGTCCAAAGTTCCATTTATAAACTCAAGAAATTGGCAGGAACCGATAAGGAAAAATACCCCGTATTTGCCGCCCCTTATGTAAGTGAGAAGTCAAGGGAAATTTTAATCTCAGAAAACATCGGCTACATTGATTTGATAGGGGATGTATATCTGAAATTTGATTCGGTCCTCGTCGACCGCATAAGCAACGCTGAGAGAGAAACAGAGAGACGTCTAAGCAGAGGTATATTTGCAACAAAAGCAACGCGAATTATACGAGCAATTCTTAATGCTCCGAATGAAAGATGGAAGATCACAGAGCTTGCCAATATGTGTGGAATGAGCCCTGCAGGGGTGTACTTTGTCATAAATCAGCTCGAAGATAAAGGCTATATCTCTCGGGAAAAGGATAAGAGCATTAGGATTGAAGACTCTAAAAGGCTTTTACGGAATTGGGCATCAAACTGGACAGTTGAGAAGAGCAGATCGAGCGGGTTCTTCTCATTTGCAAAAACACCGGAAGAAATAATAGCAAAAATCGCAGAAATGGGTAACGAACTGAACTTGAAATACGCACTGACCGGAATGGCAGGGACCTCAATGGTATCACCATTTGTACGATATAATGATGTCTGGGTGTATGTATCCGGTGACATAGATGCTCTGGTGAAGAAACTTGATCTCAGGCCAACAACATCCGGGGCCAATATCAGGATCTTTGAACCCTACGACGAAGGCGTTTTTACGGATTTCAGGGAAATAAGGGGTGTAAATGTGGTAAGTGATATCCAACTTTACGTGGATCTGTTCACATATCCGGCCCGTGGGCAAGAACAGGCAGAAAGACTTCTTGAGAAAAACACAGAGATTGGTGATGTCTCTTGAAGACACGTTTTTCATCAAATTTTGAAGATCAACTAATTACCACGTCAAAAAGTGCTCTCATTGAGTTAATTCGCATTCTCAAGCCATACAAGGAAGCTATTGTTCTAATTGGAGGCTGGGTGCCATATCTGCTGTTGGAGTATCATAAAATCCAAGAAGACACTTTTAGGCATGTCGGATCTATTGACATTGATCTTCTCATTGATCCTAAGCTTGTAGGGAATGACGAATATCATACAATTGTGGAATTAATAGGAGAAACAGGTTGGGAACAGGTGCCTAAAAAAAAGTTCACTTTTGAAAGAAGTATCAGGGGAAGGGATGGCATTGATAGAGGCATAACAGTGGATTTTCTCACGTTCCAGGGGCAGATTGTGGGGAGAGAACATCGTCACAGGGAAGTTCAATCTGATCTTATGGCACGCACTATGTTGGGAGCAGAATTGGGTTTACAGCATAATTTTTTGCACCATATGAGTGGAGAGATGCCTAATGGTGTCATGACTGAAGTCGAGTTTAAAATGCTTGATGTTGTTGGATGCATTGGTATGAAGGGAATTGCGCTGGGAGATCGCTATAAACATAAAGATGCATACGACATAGTCTCAGTATTGGATCATTATGGAAATGGAGTAAAAGAGGTTGCCAAAGAGTTTAAACCCTTTCTTAATGAACCACAGATACAGGAATCATTGAAAAGAATAGGTAACAACTTTTCGAACGAAAGATCAGAAGGTTCTCTATTGTATGCAGGATTTTTGGAACCAGTGGATAATAACGAAAGGGAAGTTTTTGCACAGCGGGGATTTATGCTTGTTTCAGAATTCCTACGTAGCCTGTGATTTCATGCCCACTATATCAAAATATCCGGGAACACTGATAATTTATTTTAAGAAACCAGTATGTGAACGAAATCAAAACTAAAAAGGGTATTATATGAACTAAAGCAAATGAAATTAAGGAAATTGTTCGGATGTGAATTTTGTTTTCATGGGTATAACTCTTAAAAGGAAAGATGGTGCAATGCAATTGCAGTCAAATTGAAGGGGCCCTATACAATAAAGCAAACACCGCTATCCATGTGATGAAAGCAAACAGAAAGACGCTTCCTTTTTCACAAGATTTTAACTACAGGATCTACATAGTTTGAACCTGATCAGACATGGGATCAAATCTGGTTAAAAGTGTATACAATATTAATATCGAAATGTTTGATATCATCATATGACTAGGTGCGTTCGCTGTTCTATCATTTTTGATTCAATAGATGAATTGAATCGACACAAGGGTTTGGAACATTCCGATAAAACTAAGACTCAGGAAATCGAAATATTTCCACTTCTTGATAACATTACAATGGTAACCTTTATGGTAATTATTACAATAATTTTCAGCAACATTCTTTTCCATTACATCCTGCTTAACGACTTGTCCATCATTGAAGCAGCTTACTTACCAATGGGCATCCAGTTATATGAACAACGGGAAGCTAAGAAGAATTACCATTGTCCTAAATGTAAATATCCATTGAATACCAGATTTGATGATGAGGGGATTTCTTATCAGTGTTGTTCCAATGACCTTTGCTCTTTAAGCTAAGAAAAGAATTTTCTATGAACTAAAAAAAGAAATCTGATGGAAAGAAAAAATAGTTATAAAAAGTAACACAACACTTTGTCCGTGTAATGTATCATTTTTTCCTTGTTCTTATTCCAAAGCTTCTTGCTTGCACACATCTTTTTCTTTAAAAAAAATTTACAAATTATTTTCTCTTGTACATTTTATCCATTTTCTGGTACAGTTCATCATGAGGCAAAAAGAGAATAAATGTTACTACGCATTTTGGCACACTTGTGAACCTGTAAGCCAAAACATACCGATGATTCAGGACAGGAACAACTCTAATATTTTCAGGCCAACCATGTTTATGATCTCCTTTGTCAGGTTCATTCACTACTTTTAATATCTTCTTATCTACCTGTTCTCTAGTGTTGCGTTCAAGAGAATCTATATCTTTCTTTATGGCCCCTATATCTTGTTCACAAGTCATTGAATTACCTATCGGGAATTAGCCTGCTGATAGAGCCCTTTTCTCTGGTTTTCCTCGTCTTTTTCCATAATCTCTTTTAAGAAATTATCACTCCCTATAATTGCGTGATACTTTGCATATCCCTCAAGATCGATAGGGTCTTTAAAATTCACAGTTTCACCGAAAGGTTCAGTATTATCTGCAATAATCTCCAATTCCTTTCCTGTCTTCTCGATGTATTTTGTAATAACTTCTTTAAGATGAGACTCGATTTCTGGCTCCAATTTATCGACTTTTTCAGGTGCTACTATTCTTGATTTCTTCGCGGGGTAAGTTTCCTGTTGTACTTCTTCTGTTACTATATTATCATCCTCATCCTCAATATTCCTTATATCGCTGGAAAATGGCCCATAGTAATAGCGTATGAATGAAAGATCGGATAATCTTGCACCATGTTTTTCTGCGTATTCAATCTCAGCTAGGTAAGCCAGTTTTTGAATCTTTTTCTGGGGTAATGGTCCTGCAATCTTAAGGATGTTCTCTATCAGTTGAACACCTGTTAACATAAATATACATAATCAAACATTATATAACAATTTATTGTACTATTATTGTCTTCAAACACAACTTCGCCCTTTTCTGTTACTACATCTTCCTAAGACTCCATAAATCTCCGGATTTTTCAGTTTATATTTGTAGTAATAATACTCAATACTCTAAGAGAACAGAAAATGATCACAAACCCAGACAAATAGGTACTTCATTGAAAAATGTAGTAGTATATAAGGACTAAGATAGGTTAAAATTAAAAATATTATTTCTTTTATGATAATGTAAACTAGGACATTATCACCTAACAACCACTAAAAAATTTAAGCAAAAAGGTAAATATTATCCTCTTCATGTAATAGAATGGAAAGCAAGAACAAGGTTGGATTAACGCTTGATCGACTGTTTTACCAGACCCTGGTCAGATCTCCGGATAAAAGAGTGATCTACAAGAATGAAAGCAAAACATACAGGGACATTTTCAATGACGTGATAAATTTATCAAATGGGCTTTCTGCTAAATATCATGCAGGGACAAGAATGGCAGTCCTGGACTGGAATTCCATCCCTTACTTTCAGATGCTCTTCGCAATTCCCTGTTCCGGCAATGTCATACATCCGGTCAACATGAGGCTTCCTCCTGCTGAATTGATCCAAACAATCAGCTCAGCAGGTGATAAGGTTTTGTTTCTCTCAAAGGAATTTCTTCCGATTGCACAGAAAATTGAGGAAATGGGCCTGATCAAAAGAGGGGATATCTATATGACTGATGGCCCCTCCGCATATCCTTCCTATCTGGATTTATTCAGGTCAGGAGGAGAAAGCCCATCGTTCAATTTAGATGAAAACAGTGCAGCTTCTGTCCTTTTCACATCGGGCACTACCGGAACTCCCAAGGAAATAATTTATTCACACGGGAAGATCACAACGGCCATATGGAGCATCCTGACGCTTTTATCCGCATATCCCGGAAACTCAAGAATGAATGCAAGTGATGTGATTTTCTCACTCATTCCAAATTATCATCTCTGGTCTTGGGGAACTCCATACATTGCCACAATGATAGGGGCCGATTATGTGATGGATGGCAGGTTTGATCTTTCAAGCACGATTGAGACCATAAAGAAGCAGAAGGTTACATGGATGAGCATGGTTCCCACAATGCTGTATGGCCTGCTTTCCCATCCATCATCTGAATCACTTAAGGGGCTCAAGGTAATGGTGGGCGGATCACCCATACCATCAGGACTTATCAGCGCTGCCACTGCAAAGGGAGTGGAACTTACTTCCATATATGGATTCTCGGACGGGCTGATCGCAGGAATTGGATCAATCAGGGAAGAGGAGCATGATTTGGGAAGGAGGAATACTCTATCCACAGGAGGAATGATACCTGCACCTTTTTCTGAATATCATGTTCAAAGAACTTCTGAAGGGGAGATAGGAGAGCTTCACTTCAGATCACCATGGCTCCCGGAGGGGTACGAAAATGACAGGAAAAAATCCGAAGAATCATTTAGCCAAGATGGGTGGTTCAGAACAGGAGATGCCGGTACAGTGACAGAGGGGAGAGTACAGGTAAGTGACAGGATCAGGGATCTCATAAAAAGTGGTGCTGAGTTCATTCCATCCGCTCTTCTTGAGAGTGCAATATCCGATCTCACGGAGATTGAGTCAGTAGCAGTAATTGGCATTCCTGACAAGAAGTGGGGGGAACGCCCATTGGCCTATGTGAAATTACGCAGCGGACAGAAATTCGATGAGAACAGAGCGAAAAGCTATCTCATGAATCTGGTGGATGCAGGGAAGATCCAGAAATGGTGGATTCCGGACAGATTTGTGTCAATAGAAGCTATGCCGATGACGGGCACAGGAAAGATTGACAAGAAAGCTTTGCGGGAAATTGCCGGTAAGAGTTGATAGGGGTTCTATCGCTCTCATCCCAAATTGTTAAATGTCACCACAATATATTGCAAATAGAGGCATAACGAAAGATCTCTGAATTCCGCTGTAATGGCGGAGGAGTATGATTGAATTGGGTCTGACAGAATCTGAAAAAGTAGGAATATTTGATCTTGAGCCTGGATTGTGGATATGGTGCGCACGCCATCCTTTCTGGGCCCCCGGGGACGATTATCCTCAGGTTGTGGTATCCACATTTGCAGAATCAGGAGGAGAGAAAGTTCTGATCGATCCGCTTGCACCCTCTCTCGACAGTATCGACATCTGGACACGCCTTGACAGGTCACCGCCTTCAATGATTATTGCCACCATGCCTGATCACATAAGAGATCTCGATCTTTTCGTTAAAAGATACAATTCAAAGGCCTATGGGCCCCTGTTTTATTTCCCGGAACAGGTGCCACATACCAGACTCAAACCCGCTGTAGCAGAGGTTGAACTTCCGGGTAGAATTTTGCCTCTTTTCGATGCAAGGGGAAGAGCAGAGACGCCAATATTTCTTCCCGGGCACAGATACATAGTATTTGGGGACGCATTGATGGAAACAAACGGGGAGTTACGCGTGTGGGATTCACCATGGCACACGAAACGGGAACTGCCTGCACTTCGCGACATGCTGGCGTTACCTTTCGAGAAGGTGATCATTTCCCATTTCGATCAAAGCCCGGTGCATACAAGAAAAGAATTCCAGGAAGCATTGGAACTCCCTCCTTTTACATGGACTTGATGTCGATCAATACCATATTGCCATCATGAATTCTGCAGTATTTCATATGAAAATCAGGTTTCTTCTAAATAATCGGGTAAATAAGTGCAGGAAATAATTTTATAAGGCATGTGTATTCTAATTCATGGATTCAGGAACGGAGGAAGAAAGTGCAAAACACATCCGAAGGTACAGAATTGGTAAAATATTAAGAATCCTTGGGTTAATTCCATTTATGGGATATATGGGGTTTCTGTTCTACATGGCAGAGGTGGTTTTTACTGCAGAAGCCAATTCCCGGCAGATCAGCACTACAAACATGAAGTTCATATTAAGTGTATTTCCGTATTTTTCAATTTTTTTATTTTTTATGATGATCATTATTTTTTCGGGAAGCTACCTGACGGTCAGTTCAATAGAAAACATTACTGGGAAAAAAAGGCGAGAAATGTCTCTCATTGAATAAAGGAAAAATGCAAGGGAAATTAGAATGGCAATGAGGCAGGGAAAATTGGACGGCGTTGGAAAATTCAAATCAGAAGCAGAATCTCCTGAAACAATGAATGACGTAAATTTAGAAGGGACAACACCATTTTCAAAAAAATAATTTTTTTTAATCTTCAAAAAATTTGAAAAATTTTGATCTTTTCTCCTCAGCAATAGAACCTGTATCAATTTTGTTTATGATCTCGCTGCAACCAATATGTACCATTATTACTCCGAATAAGGAGACAAGTAAACCAAGCTGGTAACCGTACAGGCCCACAAATATTCCAAGGTAGAGGAAACCGCCAATTGCCACAGGTTTATTGTTAAACCTGCTTCCTATATTCCAGAATGATACCACGAGGCCAATAAGCCCAACTAAAATTGCAAGAATGGAAACTTTTGCGATGAAAAACACTAAGGTCAATCCTCCATATAATTGTGGTAAAAACCAAACCGAATAAAATGGGGGACTGCCCTGTAAAATGGTCGGGCCACTGTCATCCAGAATTAAATAAAAAAGGAACAGTGATATAAACAATACAGGAAATCCAACACGAAGGAATTTGAACAACTTCAGCGGAAAACCAAATCTCAACTTATCACCACTCCTGAAAGTTTTCAATGCACGATTGTATTTAGCAAAACTGTATAAGGATAAAATAATGCCTATCATATTAAAGATTAAGTAAAATCCATATGAAAATTCCGTTAAATTAAAATAATAAACTATGAACACTCCCAGAGCGGTCTGGTTGGTGCCGAACATAAATCCTGCTGTATTCCATATGAAATAGACTGTGTCAATCGATATAAATATAAGAATGATTGCGGCAATCAGAACGGATGTTCCCCTCTGAATATTTTTCAGTGATTTAATGTAATCAATCTTTGTTTCTTCTGTGTAATTTGTGTTTTGCTCAGCAGTTCCCATAAAAAGGAAAATGTATAATATTATTTAAGATTATATTCAGCTCCTTTCATGTTTGTTATGCGGGTAAAACCACTGATAATATAACCAAATGCTGAGAATGGAAAAGCATTTTTTGCAGGAGAATAATTTTTAAGCATAAATTTTGGGAGGTTGTACCCAAGAAGCAACTGCAGATATGTCTAAACAGAAGATTCAGGATTTGGATGGATCTCCTTTAAAATTTGTAATGTTGTCACGGAAAGAAAATAATGGCTTTTATATCTGATGGGAAGGAAAAGTCATATATGAAAATCTCATAAAAGGAAATGGAACAACAAAAACAAGATCAAAGAAACAGGGCATTCAGAATTGGAAGGCGATTGATTTATCTGTCTGCTGTTCCGGCAGTAATTATGTTTCTATATCTTGGGTATTTTTTTTATTTACTGGTTCATGCGTCTCAAACTTCAAACCGCCCCAGTATGAGTTTTTTCACATATTCTATGGCATTTGTGTTCATATGCACTTTCCTGTATATCGCAATGATGAATATTGGCAAATATATTCAGGTAAAATATGGTGGCAATAGAGAAATTGTGCGGGAAAGCCATCTGTTTGCATCAGCAGATAGAAGGGACACAGAATTGAAATTAACGGATCATGAAGAGGATAGCACATCACCATTTTCAAAGAAATAAATACAGTCCAGATCTCCCGGTTTTCGAATCTTTATCATTGAAAATAGTGGATTATACGAAATGATCAATTGTTTACCTGATGAGACACCATATGGGATAAAATCAGACATTTTACAAAGAATGCTTTGCATATTTTATTTACATGTGGAGAGGTTTTGCGTCGCTAGAGTGTGGGACACTATTCTAAGATTTTCCCATATTTAATAGATTGTGCCACAACCCCGAACAGAACAGGGCACTGTCTATCCTGTCCTCCCTCCTCTGGGCCACATTCCACCCGAGCATCTTCTTGTCTGCTGCGAATGCTGATTCCGACAGTGATCTTTTATGGTACTGCTCCAGGTATGGCATCGTATTTTTCACAAACTCTTTCATGGTCTCTTTCCATTTCGCAGATCCATTGAGTGTGGCATTCTTCTTCGGTATGACGAATACCATGCATCCGAATCTGTCCACGAATGCAGATGATGAATAATAACGATCCAGCCTCATTGAATCAAGTTCTATGTTAAGGGAAGAGAGCATTGCAGTGGCCCGATTGAATGCTTCCCTCTCTGATTTCATGGAGGAACCGAATGCTATGTATAATTTACTGTCAAGATCCATGAGCCTGAATGAATATGCGAAGAGTCTCTTTCCATGTTTTGCATCCTTCCCCATTGATTCATGATTCTCCTTTGCCATGTCCTTCAGCTTCTGTGCATGTGATTCGTAATTCTTCTTTATGCTGAGTGAATATCCTGTTCCGTCACCGGTTCCACTGGGATGTTCTATGGAATTCCTCCTCAGTATCAGAACATGTAGGTTATGCAATGCAAGCATCACCTCTTCGTCAGAATACAACCTCTCCACACTCTTATATGAGACATCAGTTCCCGTAAGCATGGAAAATATGTCCAGCATGTTCGCGAACATTCTGTTGGACTCTCCCACAAGTTCCTTGATCAGCAATATCTTGACTCTCTGTTCAAGGCTCAGGGTGAAAGGATGGCCGGGGCCATGAATAATCTGAATTTCAGATACGGATTCTTTGATGAGTGGATCCAGTTCCCTGATAGCAGTTCTGATCCTCAATGAGAACTGCTGCTCGTATGTTCTCCAGTCCCTCCTGTCCTTTGGATGTTCCAGACTGTATTTCTTTCCAAGTATATCATGAATCTCCTGTAATTTGTCCTTGATGTCATCACCAGAGATCTTGGCCACATGATATCATGCATGCAAAGGTTAAATAGTTATCCATAGATAACCATATACACATGGTAAGAAGACTGGAACTGGATAATGGAAGATTGATCCTTTCAGAGGATGATGTGGAAGGATTTCTTGAGAGAACCGTCACCCCCATAGGAATGTCAGGGAAGGCTGACATTCCAAGGAGATACATTGGAAGAAGAGTCTATGTAATAATCACCAAAAACGAAGGCACTTTCAAAAATGAAAAGAAAAAGGAATAGTGTCCCACACTCGCGTCGCTAAATATATTTTAGTATTCGATAAACATACGTATTCACTTCCATTATAGTGAAAGTGTCGGGTATATATGATGCAGGTTTTTTTAGAAACGGGTATTCAGGTACTTGGTATTTTGCTCCTTTCTCCACTTATTGCAGGCATATATGAGAACATAAAAGCCAAGACAGAATTCAGGAAGGGCCCCCCAATTTTCCAGCTTTATTATGATCTTGCAAAATATCTGAGGAAGGAATCCATAGTGAGCAAAGATTCAGGATTCATTCACAGAAATGCCCCCATGATGGTTCTCTCCATAATGGTTCTGCTTGCATTTCTTATTCCTGTGCAGCCAGGCTACACAGTTTTCGCTCCACTGGCAGATTTCCTTGGCGGTGCCATGTTATTCGCACTTGCATCGGTGTTGACCATTTTTGGTGCAATCGACAACAACAGCAATTTCACTGCAATGGGCGCAGGGAGATCCGCAACATTCGCTGCGCTGGCTGAACCCACACTTATTGTGGTATTCTTTGCGGTTGCAATTGAAACAGGGACGAACAACCCATATATCACAAATGCAGATCTCACTGCTAACAGCTATCTTTTCCTCTCTCTGACGCACATCCTTGCATCCATAGCTTTTCTCCTGTTCTTCATCTTTGAGACAGGAAAACTTCCTGTGGAGAGCGCAGGGCTGTCAGAACTGAGCATGATCGAGGAAGGAAGAATATACGAATATGGCGGGAAAAATATGTTTTTCGTCAGGTACTCATCCATCATAAAGCAATACCTCCTTGGATCTCTTCTCCTTAACGTGTTTATTTTCCCATGGGGCCTCCAGCAGGGACTCATAGGTTCAGTAATCGATATTCCCATAATGCTGATGAAATGGCTGGTTCTCATAGTGCTTATGGTTATTCTTGAGCAGAGCATAGCGAGGATCAGGATATTCAAGATTGCAGATTTCCTTTCGCTCTCTTTCATCCTTTCAGTTCTCTCCGTAACGCTATTCGTGGCAGGTGGTTTTTCATGATCAGCCAGGAGTTACTGGATCTGATTATAGCTGCCATAATACTCAGCGCAATATGGGCCCAGCTTGGCACCTTCATGTCCCACAAGGTCAGGATCGTATCAATTCAGTCAATCCTTCTTTCATTGTACATTATCGTAATTGGAATATGGGGGGCAGACATAGAACTGGTAACTCTGGGGATACTCATCATAATATTGAGGGCATTCCTGACCAGCGCACTTCTCAATTCAAAACTTTCCCCGGATCAGTTCGTTTCAAGGGAAAGGTTTGGAGATGCATCGCTTCTCAGTGTAGTGAGCATTATCATACTCATATTTTCATTTCTCGCATATCGTATACTTTTCACCCCGCTTGGATATGAAACCATAGGCGATGGGGGCTTTGCCCTGCTCTTCCAGGGGCTGTTTCTCATAGGTTCCAGAAAGAGCAAATTCTCGCAGTTCCTTGGATATATCGAAGAGGAAAATGCCATTGTCATGCTTGGCCTTGGAATCATATCCATGCCCCTTGTCATTGAGGTGAGCGTGCTTCTTGATGTCCTTGCCCTCCTCATAGTCTCGACGGTGATTATATCGGACAGGCCTGAAACGCAGGTGTTTGAGGAGATGATGGGCTGATGATCTACGGAACATATCTCATGATCATAATGCTGGCCATCCCGGTCATTTCCGTTGTTTCATACTTCTTCAGGCATTTCAGGGAGATCTCCATGGGATTGGCCCTCACGACTTTATTTTTCACCTTACTTGTTTTCATGCTCAATTCAGGAACTTATTCATATTTCTATCTCAACAATATAAACAGGTACATACTGATCTGCGTCTCATCCATATATGTATTTTCCGTGATATACGGTACAGGATACCACAGGAAACTTGGCGAATCAAAGCATCTGAGGATGCATATGTCAATGATGGGCCTGTTTGCCTTCACCATGCTGTTTTCCGTTATCATCAACAATCTAGGCCTTATGTGGATTGGCATAGAGGGCACAACAGCATCCAGCGCATTGCTCATCATAATAGAGGGAGAACCTGCCGATATGGAGGCAGCCTGGAGATATATCATCATTGTTTCTGCAGGCCTCTCAATAGCATTGTTCTCAATAATACTCATTTACAGGGTTTTTGGCACACTCGAAATAACGGTACTTCTGAGCTCTTCATCGCAGCCCTCCCAGATTCTCGTTCTTGCTGCGTTATTGGGAATTATAGGATTTGGGACGAAGGGCGGAATCTTTCCCATGCATTCATGGCTTCCTGATGCACATGGGCGGGCACCATCCGAGATAAGCGCAATGTTTTCTGCAGTGCTGCTTCCGATAGCCATATATGCAATTTATATCATAATTAAAACAATAAACATTACGCTGATTTATGAGGCTGCAACCCTCTTTTCTGTAATCACAATTCTGTTTGTTGCCCTTGTAATGGCATCGCAGAGGGATATCAAGAGGATGTTTGCATATTCCACAATGGAGAATATGGCCCTGATCCTCCTTGGATTTGTGCTTGGAAACATGGCACTCTTTGGATCAATCCTGATCATCATGACCCATGCATTTGCAAAGGCAGGGGCATTCTATTCAAGCGGAAATCTTATCGAATCCTACCGCACAAGGAATATGATCAGCATTCAGAATGTCCTGGGTGAGCAGAGGCCCATGGCATATACCCTGACACTTTCCACGCTTGCAGTTTCGGGGGCCCCTCCATTCGGAACGTTCCTCGGTGAATTTTTCATCTTTTCATCGCTCTATTCGCAGGGAATGGGCATCATCATGGCAATACTTGTCATACTCCTTGTGATCATTTTCCTTTCCATAAACTACAAGGTACTGAAGATGGTATTCAGCAATGCGCCTCCCGCATCCACGCCAAAGATTTCCGCTCAGCAGATATTCATAACAGGGGCCACAGTGGCAATTTCAGGCATATTCGCATTTCTTTTCATGGTGGGGATATTATGAAACAATCGGGTTTTGCATATATTGAGGATGGAAATTCAATCCACACGCTCGACAGGTTCTCAGAGACACCGGTATCTCAGGCATCAAAATCCATAAAAGATTTCAGGCAGGAGAGGGGCTTGGGCAGGGAGAGTGCGAAGCTGTCCGTGTTTCCGTATGGGCCCTCTTCCGGAGGAATGGTGGAAAGTGTATATTTTGATATCCTCACAGAAGGGGAAAAGATCGAGAATATCAAATACGATACGGATTTCAAGAACAGATCCATAAAAATTACGGGATTATCAATGGAGGAAGCACTTCTCAGGATGGAGAGGATGAACGGGGTTCATGCTGCCTCCTATTCTTCACTCTTCTGCCAGATATGTGAAAAATCCATGGATATGGAAATTTCTGAGGATATCAGGAACCTGAGGGTTGCCATGATGGAGGCGGAAAGAATTGCTACCCATCTCTTTGTGGTTTCCCGGCTGACAGGTGGTGCATCGCAGAATATAGCACATATGAACACACTCCTTCTCAGGGAGAATCTTCTGAGGGCCATTGCTGATGCTTTCGGGCACAGGTACTTCTTCGGAGTGAACAGGATAGGGGGTACAGGAAGGCCTGTGGACCTGAAGGAATTGGGAGAACTGGTCATGCGCATCAGCGGGGAATACCGTGAAATATATCGTACCCTCATGGATTCAAGGGTCTTCATAGACAGGCTTGACAGATCTGCCATAATTAAGGGAGAACAGAGCTCTGGCCCCGTCTTGAGGGGAAGCGGCATAAAGAAGGATGGGAGAAGCTCTCACAGATATTATGAGGGACTCCGGTTCAATGTACCCACCTCGGATGGGGGCGACGCTCTTGCACGCTTCATTGTGAGATCGGAGGAGATTATGGAGTCTGCAGGCCTTGTGGATCAGGCAATTTCAGAAATTGGGGAGATCAGGCCGGTTTCCGGCAAACTTCATCCTGCGGAAGGCATCATTTCAGGAGGTTTCATGGAAACACCATCCGGAGACGCATCACTTTTGCTGAAGATAAAATCCGGCCAACTTGAGGGGTTTGGATTCAGGAGTCCATCCGTCCTCAACATGGAAGCATTTGCAGAATCTATACATGGGAACACATTCGCGGACTTCCTTTTCGGCTACGAGAGCCTGGGCATTTGGGTATCTGAGATGGGTGATTTTCAATGAAGGCATGGATATTGCGTTCATTCAGGAAGGGTATAATCACCACAAAATTTCCCAAAGAGAAGAATGAGGCAGCATCTCCATGGTCAACTGTCCCCGTCCATGTGGGGGGAAACCCAGATCCATATTGCCCCACAGGCGCAATAAAGGACGGAAAGGCTGGTGCAGATCTATGCATCTCATGCGGATTGTGCTATCCTGAATTTGAGCCCTCCATGGATATCCACGGATCAGTTTCCCGGTCATCTTTTCCTTTGCTGAAGAAATCAATCAGGCTGTACCATATTGATGCAGGCACATGCGGTGCATGCAATCTGGAAGTCATGTCCATTTCAGGCCCGCAGTATGACATGGCAAGGCTCGGCATTTCTTTCACGAACACACCAAGGCATGCTGATGCATTGCTCGTTACAGGAGTAATGGCCCCAGGCATGATGGAACCGCTAAGAAGGGCGTATGATGCAATGGCTGCGCCTAAAGTTGTATTTGCAGTGGGTGCATGCGCCATTTCAGGTTCTCTTCTCGGCAAAGGCATATCCGAGGTTCTGAATGCAGAAGTCA
>JAKAPZ010000079.1 GCA_021822985.1 Thermoplasmata archaeon
GAAGCTGGAGGATATGGAATATTTACGCACCGTTCCACATCAGTGGATGAAGTTCAGGATTTTTATGGGCTTGCAATGGAATACGGAAACCTGGTCGTAGATATTGAAATGAATCATGCATGGATACTGAAGGAATATGAGAGAAACAGGGCAATCATTTCAAGCCACTTCACAAACCATACTGAGGCAGAGGGAAGGATCGGGAAGATCATGGGCATGAAACCGGGGGCCCTCAAGATAGCATGTCCCATCAGCACTTTACAGTTTTCCCGCATATGCAATTTCCTTGAAGGATTGAGGCTTGAAATTCCCGTGGCCCTCATTCCCATGGGAAAGGATATGCAGTTGAGGGTTGCCAGTGCCATAACTGTTAGCGATTTCGCATACACCTACTACGAAAAACCTGTTGCAGAGGGGCAGTACAGCACACATGAATTCTCCGGGATAATTCATCAGACAGGGAAGGGTAAATAGGAGGCAGGGTTCAAAAACCTGCCGCAACTACGATGCTGATTATTCCTGAAGTTATCAGTTCTATGGCAATCGAAGCAAGGAGCAGACCCATTATTCTTGAAACAACCATTGTACCTGTTTTTCCCATTCTCTTTGAAATTGGGAAGGAGAACATAAGCAGTATGTAGCTTACAATTATCACAAGCAGGAATCCGAAGAACATTGACATTTTCAGGGACAGGTCAGTTGCTTTGGAGTTTATCAGTATGGCTGTTGTTATGGAACCGGGGCCTGCAAGCAGTGGCGTACCTATGGGTGTGACACCTATGGCATCCCTCTCCACAGATTCCTCCGCCTCCGTTTTCGTCAGTTTGGTGTTGGATGTTTTGCCCTGCAGCATATCAAAGGCAACCTTGAAAAGAAGGAAACCTCCCGCGACCTTGAAATCATCAATATTTATCCCAAGAATGTTGAATACATACAGTCCAATGAGCACAAAACCGAACACCATCCCTCCCGCCATCAGGATGCTTGTCTTTATGACATGATGCCTTTCTTCCCTGCTGTAGTCACTGGTCAGTGAGATAAGAGTGGGTATTGCCCCAATTGGATTCATTATGGCAAATAGTGCCGTGAATGAATAAGTGAAAAATTCAAGGAATATTATTAAATTCAATGAAGTAGGTATTTCAATATTATATTAATTTTTTATTCTAAATTTGTCTGACATTGATCTTACGGGAAACCCGTATTTTCTGCTAGGAAATTCATATATACCTTGTTAAGTTGATCTCTCATTGATCTGGCAGAACATAGAGGAAATGCTTGAAAGCAATGTCAAAAGGACAGGAGGACATTATATGCTGAAATTTATCTATGGGCCCCTGCCCCACGAATTTGACAATTATATCACCATACCTTTTCAGGGCAATCTCAATATCCTTTCGCCATTGAGGACTAACAGATCCGGAAAACTCGTGGCCCCATACCTCAAATTGCCTCAGGCAGCGTTCAGGAAACTGCTTTCAGACATGGAAGAATCGGGTTTCAGGATAACATCCATCAATATGCAGAAATCAAGGGATGAATATTTCAGGATGAACAACTGTACAGAGGTGGAATTGAGTTTCAGCAATGTGGCATCTCTTCTGGAAAACGGATACCAGTTCTCACAATGCGTGTTCACACGGGAAGATGCCATTCTTGGCGTCAATTCACAATCCCAGATATGGTCTGACCAGAAGTCTCTGGTTTCAGCAATGGGAAACACGCTGGCAAGATACACAATGGAGATCATAGGAAGCCTTGAGAAATTCCTGAATACCGATTCTTACGGAATAGAAGGCACAATCTCCCATAACACCATAACATATGGTGTGTATGATGAAACCTTAAGCAGGTTCATGGAAATGGTTGGACGGAAGAAGATAAACATGATCAGGAGGGGGCCCGGCAAAACGGTATCCATAACCTTCTGGACGCACTCAAGGAACAATATCATAAATGCATATTTTACTGGTGATACGGGATATATCCTCACGTTTCCGGGTACTGACATCAATACTCTTATAGAAACTGCAGAAATCATGGAAAGTTCCGGGGGCATATACATTGGTTCATGACACATTGTATGAGAAGTACATAAGGGCCCAGAATTCGATGTCAAGAACGCATTTTCTTGCGTCAATGCTCTATTCATACTTGAACACGGAAAGGGAAAGGAAGATCACCGTGAAGGATGCCCAATTCAGGGAAGACTCCTTTACAGTGAGAACAGTTGATATAAACGGTATATCGGAAACATGGATTGGCTTCACAGACAGGGAGAGTCTCAGAATTGCACCGGGAATGCACAACCCGATTTTGATATGTTATTCTAAAAATGCGCATTTGGCCGAACGCATTCCACATTCTGAAATACTTGCAGTTGCACATGGAACAGAGCTGAGAAAATTAAATGCAAAATCAAGGCTTGAAAACATGCTCGTAATGCATCCCAATCCCTACTATGAGGGGATGCCTGCGTATGGAAAATATCTCATGATGAAATCTGTGGCCGGTACAGGTGAATTTTACGGAAGGGAAGAGTTCATAAATTCCTTATATGACCATGCAAGAAAATTTTCCTTTGGAATGAACCCCGAAGATGTTTATGGATCCATAAACAGGGCAGTGGAGGAAGCAATAAGTGCCGGAATAATAGAAACAAGGGGAACGAGCCTTCGCCTCAGGGGAAAGAATCTCGGCACCCAGAAATCATTCAACAACTTTTATTACAGGTATTATGAGAAAATCTACAAGACTACACTCTATGATTTCTAAACTGCTTATGTGGATCCTTTCATAGATAATCCGTCCCTGCTCGCTTAACGCCAAGTTTCTTGCAGATATAATCTGAACTGATCAGTTTACCTTCACACATGATGTGTGGAATGTGTCAACACTCCTGCGTTTTCATGATCAATAAGGTGTGCAGCTGCAAGCACATTATGCTATAATAAATCCTGCAGCCATTCCTATGAGGGGAGATGCGATCCACATCAGAACAACAACCAGGAATGCTTTTGGAAACATGAGTTTTGTCCTGTAGGATAGCCCTGAGCCAAAGACACTCGAAGTAAGTGTCTGTGTATTGGAAAGTGGAATAGAGAAGAAAGTGGCCCCTTCAACAAGCAGGGATGAGACGAAAAGGGAGACGAATGCGTTCAGGTATCTCATGCTGTATACATCCTGTGAGACCCTCTTTATGACACCACCGCTCAGGAATGTGGCCCCTATGAATATGAAAACAACCATTAGTGCAAGCATCAGGTATGAATGCGGTGCAAGTGAATATAGGAGCCCGAAAGTATTGGCTCCAAGAGTGAATGCTGTAAGGAATGAAATGATTATGAGCAGTATCTTGTATGTGCCCGCGACTTTCCACACATTGTTGACCTTCATCCTGTTCATTCTCTGGTTCATGAAATAAGAAATTGTTATTGAAAGGATGGGAGCAACAATCCATGCGATCAGCACAGTCATGGTATAGAGCGTATCCATGCTGTAACCCGTTTTCAGGGATATTCCAATGGCCACTCCAACGATTGCCATAGTCAGGGACAGGGGGATTCTGTAATAGGTTGCAAATATGAATATTGCAAAGGATATGGACACATTGAGAAGTATGAATGTACTGTCCGCAGGCATTATACGATAGATAGAATTGGCAAGAAATCCACCCTCGATCAGCAATCCGGATGAGAATCCGCCTGCTCCTATAAGAAGGCCAACCCAGTTCTTAACTATTCTTGAACCTAGAATTGTTCCTACAGATGCAGAAAGATTGTTCCCTGAAACGATCATTGCAAGAAGAAGAATAATTATAATGGAAAGAATATGAATCATCATTTGGATACCGAAAGCATTGTGTTGAGGATAAGATCAGAAATATCCTCATAATTGTCAAGGAGATCATCGAGGACGTGAACGATGGAATTCACATGATTAAACATGAGGTAAGTGATACTCTCAGATATCCTGTAAAGCCTGTCTATGACTCCATCCTTTATCTCATCCACATTCTCCTCAAAACTTTCGATACTTTCCCTTGCCTTCTTGATTCCATCAATGTCTGATATCTCAATGAGTTTCTTCACCTCTTCAGTGGCCTGTATGTTTATGGATAGAATTTTCACGAAATTCTCATAAAAAGCAAGGAGCGGTTCTGCATGAAAACTGTTTGAAATAAGGCTGTTTTTTGTTCTTTTCATCTCTCTTGCTACCCAGTATGTCTTGTCTATGACATCATCAAATTTCTCTGCAAGAGTGAGGAAATTCTCCATAAGGGTGGCCCCCACGGCTCCCGAAGTTATATTTCTTTTAATGTGAAGTGTGATTTCATCTGCATCTTTCTCATTTTTCTCTATTCTGTCACAGAGATCAGCAATTTCATTTTCAGGTTCATTGAAAATTTTGATGAGTGATTCTGAATTTTCCTTTGCAAGAGAAAGATAGTCACCCATGCTCTTCAGCATCTGCTGTTCTCCAATAACCATAATTTTCTTGAGAAAATGAGAATTTACCATCAGAAGGGATTTTTAACCAATATATAAGTAATACGAGAAAAGCATTCTCAATCCATTCAAAGAAATTTGAATCTCACAAACTGATGCAATTTACCAAATGAAATTTATAAGGCTGGAATCTATGATCATTGGACTGAATGTCAGTTTACCATGCATTTTCATCTTTGAGGTGAACATACATTCATCATTCAGAACGATTATATACTACTAAAACATACTGGAAATTACGCACAAGCCTGAAAAGAATACCAATCAAGGCGTATATGGTGATGGGAATGTTCCCTTTGTGATCCATTGATTCATGATTGGCTAAAGATGTGGTCGTGAGTGGCTTCACGACTGAAATGAGATATGATGGTGCAAACTAGCTTCACCAATTCTAAAAAATCAATAATAATATGTCCGGACACGGATTAACTCCGGTTGATCCTGCCGGCGGCTACTGCTATCAGGTTCCGACTAAGCCATGCG
>JAKAPZ010000080.1 GCA_021822985.1 Thermoplasmata archaeon
CACCAGTATTCTTGAACGAGTGTTACCCAAAGAAATGGTGGAAGGGGCAATTCCAATCCTGATAGACTGATCCAGATTGAATGATTGGAGAAAGCGATTAAACGATTTGTTGGCATTGCCATAGTTGTGGCCTACAAAATCGTAAACAATATTCCTTTCATAATCACCGCATATAGAAGCACTGATATCAAAAGGTACCTGATGATAGTAAAGTATCTCAGTAGCAATATTTATCTATAAAAATAGAGGAAAAATAAAATCATTCTATGGAAACATCGATGGACGTAACGCAATCCAACAAATTATTTCCACGTTTCCTTTTTTGCTGTATTCTACCAGTAATATATCTTGGGTTCACATCTGTAGAATTACCGCTTCCGCTGTATTATTTATATCCACAGCAGCTGAACCTGCATACAGGAGATAGAACATATAAACCCCACTATAGCCGATGGATGCCTTGAAATTGAGAAATCCTGAAGATGAGAAGTAGAAATATGTGAATTTAAAAGCGGAGAGATTGGGGGATATGCTGCTCGCAGATGTATCGTTCCTGTAATCAGCCTTGAAACGATCATAAATGCTGGAGTACAGACCAATGCTGTTGTTGGTGCTGGACGTTTTGAACTCAATGAGCTTAAAGGAACCGTCAGATGTGCTGTTGTAGTAAACATACTGGCCTGAAACTAAGCATGAATTATAGTACGGCACACTTCCATTGATGGATTTTGGTGTTCCCTGTTCTGTGAAATTTACGCTGAGTCCCGCAGCATTGGATATTTCCGAAGAGGTTGGAAACCTGTAAGAGGGCCCCGAAGATGCTATTTCAAGAATCGGAACTAAAATTATAGCCATCAGAATTGCAATCACGATAATGGCAAATATGGCACTAATCATTTTTGCACGATAATATTGTCTCCATACCATATTTGATAAGATATTAATTTTATATATAGTTACCTATTTTCAGCACTATCATCTGATTATCTGTATAAAGCAATTATCATTCATAATTATCTTTTGCCACAACCCTCTTTAGGGCATCAACAGTTTATGAAACTGATTTTGGTTTGCAGATTGAAAAGTTGTCAAAAACAACACACAATATCACGGTCATTGAGAAAATTAAATTGTTTAAAACATTCATGAAAGGCACAATTTACACATAATTTATCAATTGTAAAATATAAAGTTAATTTTTCTAAAAACTTTTAATAGAATAAGATGTTATGACCGTGCAATGCAAAAGAGTCATAACCTGAAATATATCGCATTTATCATTCCCGCTCTCGTTTATGTGAGCGCACTTTCAATTTTTCCCGCTGCACTTTCCGTTTACAGGAGTTTTCTCACTCCGGGAGGTTCATACACGTTTTCAAATTATTCTGCACTTCTCCATTATGGACTGGAGAAAGCACTCATAGACACACTGCTCGTCAGCATTGGCGCACTAATACTGCAGTTGTTTCTCGCACTTTTCATAGCAATGATCATGGTTAAGCCATTCAAAGGGAACAGGATATTCTCATCTCTCGTGATAATTCCATATGGAATATCCACGGTTGTGAGCGCTTTTATTTTTTCCATGATATTTTCCGCAGTTGGCGGATATGCAAATTCCTTTATTGTTGATCTGGGTTTCAGGCCCATAGACTGGGTGGCCACTTCAAGCTCATCGCTCAGTGTTGTTGTGATTGCAGATTACTGGAAAAACACGCCTCTTGTCGCCCTCATTCTCTTTTCAGGATTGTCCGGCCTTTCTCCTTCAATGTATGAAGCTGCAAAAGCAGATGGTGCAGGGGCCTTCAGGAGGTTCTTCAGCATAACGCTACCAAATCTTGCCCCCATCATGGCAATAGCTCTCCTGATCAGGGGGGTAAGCGAGTTCAACATATTCGCTCTTCCTCTTGTCATCATAGGATATAATCCGCCTCTCATAACCACGCTCATCTATGAATTCTACCAGACTTCCTCAACCACAATTTATTATTCATATGCTGCCTCAACCATACTCCTGTTCATAATCATGGGATATGCATCCATCGTTCTCTGGAAAGGAGGTGCGAAGACCTATGAACGTTAGTTCATCATGGAAGTCAAACCTCCCCCTGTACATTGGGGCAGTGATACTGTCGATTATTTTCTTCTATCCCCTTTATGTGCTCATACTGATCACATTTGTCCCTGCCCCGCTGAACAACCTGAGCCCATATCCTCCTCAGTTTCCTCCCGGGTTCACTTTTTATAATATAATTCAGGCATACAGTGCCCTGAATCTCACGGGCCCCGTTGTAAGGAGTTTCTATGTTGCCATGATGGTAGGCGGGCTCAGCCTTGCCCTTGGAATACCTGCTGCCTATGGATTGAACAGAATAGGCGTCAGAATGGCGAACAAATTCATCATTTTCTTCTTCCTGATCAACATGATGCCGGGCATAGTGGTAGCCATACCCATATCGGTTGAGTTCCTGAAACTTGGCCTGTCCAACATCTATGGGGTTGCCCTTGCACAGGAACTTGTTGTGCTTCCACTGTCAATATTCATAATTCTGGGCGGATTCAGGGCCCTTCCAAAGGATCTGGAAAACCAGGCAAGGGTAGATGGCGCAAATCTTCCCACCACAATGTACAGGATCCTGATTCCCATGAACAGATCTGCAATCCTTGTGGCATTTCTCATATCATGGATGACATCATGGGACGAATTCACCTATGCGGTGATAATATCGCCGGTCAGATCAACATTCCCGGTGCAGCTGTACAACTATGTCACAAGGGCAGTCTCTTTTGAAGCTTCCGCGTTTGCCCTCACATTCACAATACCGGTAATAATCGTGGCAGTGGTGCTGCAGAAATATCTCAAGAGTCAGTCATTTACGGGAGGACTATCATCATGACAAATAAATTGCAATTGCAGGAATTGGAAAAAAAGTTTGGAAGCAAGACAGTACTGAATAAATTGACACTGGAAGTGGAAGAGGGAGAATTCATGGTCGTGCTCGGCCCTTCAGGAATGGGAAAAAGCACTCTCCTCAGGACTGTGGTTGGAATAGAGCCACTGGACGGGGGAAAGATAATAGTGGATGGGGAGGATGTCACAAGATTGCCTCCCCATAAGAGGAATATCGCTATGGTGTTCCAGAATTATGCACTTTATCCAAACATGAATGTGTACAAGAACATAGCTTTCCCGCTGAAAATGACAGGTGAGAGCAGGGATGTCATAGACAGGAAAGTCAATGAAATAGCAAATACCCTGAAAATCGCAGATGCACTTCACCAGAGTGTCACAACACTCAGTGGAGGACAGAAACAGAGGGTTGCCCTTGCAAGGGCACTTGTGAGGAATCCCAAGCTGTTCCTTCTGGATGAGCCCCTGAGCAACCTTGATGCCCGTGTCAGGTATGCCGCAAGGCAGGAACTTAGAAAGCTCCAGCAGGAGTTGGGCCACACATTCATCTATGTGACTCATGACCAGACAGAAGCACAATCACTGGCAGACAAGGTCGCAGTTCTTCACAATGGTACCGTTGAGCAGATAGGATCGTATGATGAACTCTATGAAAGGCCGGAAACAACATGGGTTGGAAGCTTCATCGGGGAATACCCCATGAATATCATAGATGGTTCCATAATTGGAAGGGAAGGGGCCCAGATTGGATTCAGGCCCTCATGGGTGAACGAGGGCAGCGATGGAATCCAGTTAACAGTCCAGTTATGCCAGGCAGCGGAAAGCGGATTTTTCATAATGTCCACAATTGATGACAAATCCATAACCATCAGGGTACCCGGGAGGCATAAATTAGGAAGCACCATGAAATTCACACTCAGAAGGTACAATGTTTATAAGGATAACAGGCTGATCGAGGAATTCGGGAAATAAAAAAAATCAGTTAACCATGTCATCGAATGTATCGTAAGAAGGAATTACAATACAGTTAAAACTTCTGTGAAACTCCCTAAAAACAGTTCTTTGCAGATTAAATGTTTATTAATATTTTATAATTATTTTTAATTCTATTTATTAAAAATCTATTAATAGGATTAAGTGCATTTAGAATCTCATGGATACACCACAAGAAACAAAACCAAAGAAAATGAAAAACACCATGATAGCTGCAATAGCGATCATCGTTGTCATCATTATTGTTGGATCAGTGGTGGCCCTGGACTATAACAATCTTGTTAAGGCTCCGACCACCAGCGCATCCAGCCAGGAAATATTTGTGTATGCCGGCCCTTCAGGAGCCAATAATTCTGAACATCTTCTCGGTGGAGATGTTCTGGGTATGGCAGCAGGGGCCAACCAGACCGGACAGTATGCTATGGCACAGTTTATGGCATATATGATGTCCCCAGCAGTGCAGCAGGAATATATGGTGAAGACAGGTTTCCTTCCTGTTTCAAACTCAGCATATACATCCACACCAAACAGTACAGTGGCAAGCATATACTCAAGCACGAACGCATCAGTCAGCATAACCTATTATGATGACATAACACCTGCAGACGCAGGGTTTGTAAAGGGAGTAATCAGCAACTTTGAATCAACATACGCCAATATACACATTAGTTATGTGAACACAGTTGCAACGTCCATACTGAGTGCTGTCGAAGCAGACGTCACAAGCGCAAATGGGCAGAACATAGTCGTGAGCATTGACAACTTGGATATCGGATCCCTTGTTTATGGGCATTACATGCAGAACATCAACACACTTGCTGCAAAGATAAACCCATCAGGAACAATTCAGTCCATTACCAACCTCACTAACTATGAGACAACAGTCTTCCACGGAATATTCTTCCTTACAGAGAGGGCAAATATACCGCTCGTATGGATAAACTATTCTGCAATGACAAAGGCAGGCATCACATCAGCACCCACAACAAATGCCCAGCTTCTGGCTGACGCACAGACACTTTACAAATACTATGGAACAGGAATGATAAACTTCCAGGGC
>JAKAPZ010000081.1 GCA_021822985.1 Thermoplasmata archaeon
AACAATGACATCATTGAGAAACTCGATGGTGGAATTCAAAACGGAATGAAGATCAATTACAGGGTATGGCCCCTTGAGGAACAGGATTTCCAGGAAGCAATGGGCAGGACAAAACCCGCAAGCGATGATGCCATGCTTAACCAGTATCATTCATGGAAGAGCAGGTTTGCATCAAATTGAGGTGCGTCAATAATGAAGAAAAAAAATTCAGTGGAAGATTTGCTTGATATGTATTCTGAAGCAGGGTTGCAGAGAGAGTGGGGAGTGGGTTTCTCTACAATGTGGCAGAAATTTGGCTCAAAAAAATATACCGGAAGGAACGGCATGGAAAACATAACCCATGATCTTCAGGATATGTATGTTATAATGGAAAGGGCACAGGAAAAAATACTATCACTTAAAAAATCTGAAAAAGATCTGGAAGAAAGAAAGCCTACCATGTGGGATATCAAGGTTGACACTGTCAGGAAACAGATAGACGCTGAATCCATCTCATATCACCAGCTGGAACTCAGGTACAAATTCCTGACACTTATCAGATCTATGTATACCGTGATCTCCGGCCAGCAGCTTTTATCAAATGTGGATAAATTCTTCAGCAACAGGAAGAACATGGATTCCATCAAATCTTCCATGAGGGGCATACTCATGAATGAGATTGACCTGGAGAAAAACATGGATTCCATGAGCGTCTATATGGATACCCTCAGAGGGAAAACTGAAAAGGCCCCTGTGTACACAAAACCAGTTACAAATGTTAAGAAAGAGGAAGAAACAAATGATAATGCGGAGGTGGTATGATGGGTATCCTGAACCGGAAATCAAAGGAAGAGATGGATATTGAGACTGCGATGAACATAAAGATGCTCAAGAAGAAGTCTGAAGATCATGCAAAGAAATGCCAGAACATGGCAGAAATGTATTCTGCAAAGGCAAATGAAGCAAAGGAGATAGGAAACACGATACTTTACAATGATTTTATTCAGAAGTCTCAGAACCTGATGGAACAGGCAGCCAAGATAAAATCATTCATACTCATCGTCCAGGACATGGAAATGATGAGATCCCAGTCCTCTGTGATGAACGACTTCGCAGAAACCATGAAGACATTCATAAAATCCATGAATAACGGTCAGGTGAATGTTTCCTGGATGGCGGGCATGGAGAGTGAACTTGACAAGGCCATAATGGAAAATGAGAAGATAGGTGATTTCTTCGGAGACATGCTTCAGAATCTTGGAGAGGGAAAGATAAAGGATGTTAAGCAGGGCCAGACGGAACCTTCTGTAAAGAAAAAGAATGAGAGTGACAGTTCCAAGACAGAGGGTACATACTGATATCATATTTTTCATTCTATGGCAGGTATGATTCACTGTTCAAGATCAAAAGAGTTCTGCAATGACATTCAGAAATGCGATGAAAAAAGTGGCAATAAAAGCAAAAGTGCCATAATTATACTCATGGACCTCTTTTTTTCGAGACCAGTGAAAATATTAAGGAAAGAAATAATTTCCCATAGGATTTATGGTTTCGGAGCGAATATATATGGTTTTCCTGAGCCATTTATCCGGATTGAAAACAGCAAGATCTGTGCATTATAAAATGATTGGAACCATGATGAACCCGGAGTATGAAAACACAAATATGGAAGGAAGACTGAATGACTGATAAGGAGAACATAAAACAACAGGATACGATGAGTGGACTCAATTCGGGACAAACGGGCCTGACAGACGAAGATGCAGCCATAAGAAGAGAAAAATATGGCCCGAATTCGATTTCCCAACAGAAAACACCACCAATTGTAAAATTTCTGAAGAAGTTTTCTGCTCCAGTCCCATGGATGCTTGAGATAACAGCACTGGTAACCTATATCATCGGGAGATATCTTGACACTTACATCATCCTTGCCCTGCTGGTTTTCAACAGCATCATCAGCTTCCTGCAGGAATCAAGAGCAAGCGATGCAGTGGAATTGCTGAGAAAAAAGATCAACGTTAACGCAAGAGTGCTGAGAAGCTCCGTGTGGAAGGAAATTCCGGCCTCAGAACTTGTGCCCGGAGATATCATTCATGTCAGGATGGGTGATATTGTTCCTGCCGATGTTAAAATTATTTCCGGTATTGTCGATTCAGATCAGTCAGCTCTTACGGGGGAATCAAATCCGGTGAGAAGAAAAACGGATGATGCCCTCTATTCAGGATCCGTTCTGAAAAAGGGGGAGGCAACCGTGACTGTGACGGCTACCGGATCAGACACATACTATGGAAAGACAACGGAGCTTGTAAAAAAGGCAGGTTCTGCTTCTCACCTTGAAACGCTGATCCTGAGCATAGTGAAGTATCTGGCATTTATTGATTTGATACTTGTTGGATTGCTTCTCGTATTTTCGTACATCTATCAGATTCCATATTCAGATACCATTCCGTTCTCACTGGTCATTCTGATAGCTTCTATTCCAGTTGCGCTTCCTGCAACTTTCACAATTGCGACTGCAATCGGCGCCCTTGACATGTCAGGTAGAGGTGCCCTTGTCACAAGATTGTCGGCAGTGGAGGATGCAGCTTCAATGGATACCATATGCTTCGACAAAACAGGCACCTTAACACAGAATAAATTATCTGTCACAGATCCGGTGCCATATGACTGTACAGTTGAGAAACTCATTCAATCCGCAATTCTTGCTTCAGATGAATCCAGCCAGGACTCAATTGATCTCTCCATAATCCAGTATGGAAAAAATAAAAACATTGATACAGGTGCATATTCCATTGAAGAGTTCATCCCATTTGATCCCTCAAAGAAAAGAACTGAAGCAAAGGTTATTGAAAATAATACAACAAAAACTGTCATAAAAGGTGCACCTCAGGTTGTGTTGAGCCTCTGCAGTTCAGTGGATTCAGGCAAAGTGATGGAAAATGTTGTAAACCTTGCACACAGGGGATACAGAACAATAGGTGTTGCAGAATCCTCAGGTTCCCAATATACATTTCTTGGGCTTATTCCACTCTTTGATATTCCAAGGCCGGATTCAGGTGAACTTGTAAAGAAACTGTCTGATCTTGGAATTTCCGCGAAGATGGTGACGGGAGATTCAACGGCAATTGCCAGTGAAATTGCCTCAAAGGTCGGAATAGGGTCAAGAATATGCAAATCCTCAGACGTTATTAATGGAAAAACGAATATTGATTCGTGTGACGTATTTGCGGAGGTTTTTCCTGAGGATAAATTTGAAATAGTGAAACTTCTGCAAAATGAAGGGCATATAACCGGGATGACCGGAGATGGTGTGAATGATTCACCGGCGTTGAGGCAGGCCGAGGTCGGTATTGCAGTGGCATCAGCTACAGATGTTGCCAAGGCTTCCGCAAGCATCGTCCTTACCCATGAGGGAATTACGGATGCCGTAAGCGCAGTGGAGGATGGGCGAAGAATATACCAGAGAATGCTTACATATACCCTTAACAAGATCATAAAAACCGTTCAGATCGCAATATTCCTGACGACCTCTTTCTTCATATTCAGGTATCTTGTAACCACCTCCTTTGAAGTTATCCTTCTTCTCTTTGCGAACGACTTTGCAACCATGGCTATCGCCACTGACAATGTCAGATTTTCCAGAACCCCTGAAAGATGGAATGTTAAGTCCCTTGTCGGCTCTTCGGTCAGCCTTTCCCTCTTCATTGTTCTGGAATCATTCATTGTTCTCCTGACTGGAATTTATCTGAAGCTCTCACTGAACGAGATGCATACCTATATTTTCGACATGCTCGTCTTTTCCGGGCAGTTCACAATATATATGATAAGGGAAAGAGGAAACTTCTGGAGTTCCAGGCCCGGAAAATATCTCCTCATTGCAAGCGCAGGGGATATATTGGCCATAACAGCCATTTCATCCTTCGGAATCCTTGTAACAGCAATCCCGATTTTGTATATTGGAATAGTTCTCCTGATTACGTTTGCCTCAATGGCCCTGATTGATCCGGTAAAAAACATTATTTTCAGGCACTACCATATTTGACAACATGCCATCTGGCATAACTTATATTTTTAAATCTATGTCTATAAAAACAGTTTGATGAATTGCAAAATTACATAATGTTAATTCGTTGAAAGAGAACCGAGTATCCCCGTGCTGACGCAAAGAGATCCACAGTTTTCCTCAGACTTTAAAAAATAAAAATATTTATTTTGGTGAGCCCGTATAAATCGGCTGTTCATGTTTTGCTGGTTCGAATTTCACACTATACTGATCTTCCTGAAGTATTCCATGCAACAGCAGACTTATCCCGTAAATGGTCACGTATGAAACAGTAAAAACGAACACGCCAACAACCACCACGGCAAAAGCTTCCAGACCAAGCTGATTCAGAGCCTGAAATCCTCCGCCAAAGAAAAGTCCGTTGGGGAGGTTTGAAGCGCCGGAAGCAGCTGCAAATGGTGTCTGAGTGAAAAATGCAATCATAAACAGTCCGAATAACCCTCCAATCATATGCCCGGGCAGTATTCCTATTGGATCACTGTACCATTTTGGCTTTGAAAACAGATTCTCCGCATATACAAATAGGGGGCCACTGATAAGCCCAATAATCACAGAACTTCCCGGACTTACATATCCTGCAAGCGGTGTGATCACTATCAGACCCATCAGGATACCATTTACGCTGTAAATTAATCCAGGGGTCTGTTTTGAAATAAAATGCTTTGTAGCCATGGTAGATACCATCGCAGAACCGGCAGCCAGAAATGTGGTTATAACCACTATCACAGCCTCGCTTGTGAAAGCCAGTTCGCTTCCCGGATTAAACCCAAACCAACCGATCCACAGTAAAATGATGGAAAGAGTAAGCCATCCGGAATTCAGGTTGATGCTCTCCTTTTTTGATTCTGTCAATCCTTTTTTCTTTTCCTCCTGCCATATTCTCACCATTAGAGCCAGTGCAGCGAATCCTGCCGCACCAT
>JAKAPZ010000082.1 GCA_021822985.1 Thermoplasmata archaeon
CATACTGGAAATAGCAAAGACTGTCCATGAGGCCGGGGCACTTCTCTATTATGACGGTGCAAACTTCAATGCCATACTGGGAATAACTTCCCCCGGTATCATGGGTTTTGACATGGTTCACTTCAACCTCCACAAAACATTCGCCACACCACATGGAGGAGGTGGCCCGGGAGCCGGCCCCGTTGCTGTAAAGGAAAGGCTGAAAGACTATCTTCCTTCGCCAATTGTATCCCTCCAGGATGGAAAATACGTCCTGAAGGAAGTGGGAAATAAGAGCATAGGAAGGGTTGCAGGATACAACGGTTCATTCATAAATCTCCTGAGAGCATGGGCTTACATGAAATATAAAGGTGAAAGAGGACTGCTGAGAAACACCATGAAGGCTGTCCTGAACGCAAACTACATGTCAAAGAAGCTTGAAAAAATACTTGATATTCCTTCAGGCGGTCTGAAGAAGCATGAGGTCATAGCATCCACAAAAAACACCGGAAAGAAAGCTGCAGACATCGCAAAATACATCATCGATCATGGTGTCCATGCCCCAACCATATATTTCCCGCTCATAGTTCCGGAAGCAATGATGATTGAACCCACAGAGGATGCAAGCAGATCAGACATGGATTATTTCTGCCTCCTTGTGGAGGAAGCACTGAAAAAATCAAATGAAGAACTTCATGAACTTCCCATGAACCTGCCCATCTCAAGGGCAGATGATGTGAAGGCTGCAAAGAACCTGAAGCTCCACTGGTGAAGCTTCAGACTGTCTTGTATTTTCTTCTTGAGGATTCGAAAATTTCCCCTTCTTCAAGAAGAAGTGTCAGGGCCTGATCCATTTCCTGCGTGCTCTGCATGTCTATCTTCATTTCCCTTGCGATCTCATCATACGTCACTCCGCCAAGCCCGTTCCTTGCCTTTATGATCTCGAATATCTTGTCCTTCAGTTCACTTGTGCTTTCAGAAACCTTACTCGCAGAGATCTCCATGAGTATCTCCTCCATCCTTGCAATATCATAACTGCTGTACAGCGAAGAGGACTGAACCATTGCTGAGGCCTCATCTTCGGTGAAACCCAGTGATACAAGTGAACTTTCTGTACTGTCCGGATTTTTCTTCAGTTCCTTTATGCCAAGAATTCTCCTTTTCAGCAGGAATGCAGATCTTGACATCCAGTACTGTGAAGAATCCTCATCAATGATCCTTATGGATTCAGGGTTGATGTTCACATACATCCTTCCCTCGTCTGTCTTGTAGAATGATGTCTTTCCCATCACAATAACAGTATCATCCTGATTCACCAGATCAATCTGTTCCTTCACTGCCTGGTTGAAATCCTTGGGAAAGAATGAAACGTAGAATGCGCCTGTTGAGTCTGAAACTGCAAGCTTGGTCATCTCATTCTCCTCAGTCTTGGAAGTGATTTTCCCGCAGAACAGGATTCTCCTTCCCCTTGTTCCAAGTGGGGTGATGAAATTCTCTTTCTGGGATTCTCCTTCCCCTTCCATGACTGTTTCCGTGCACTCCCTCAGTTCCCTTGCAATGATCCATCTTGCAGGTTCCCTCTTCTTATCGTTCATGCAAACTCCTCCTCCTGTATGGAAACGATCTGCCTGTAATTCTTCTGATCCAGCCTTTCAATCTTCATGGCCTTGAATGATATGCCCTGTTCGGTCATTCTTGCGTTTCCGTTTATGGAAATTGCCCCATGCATCAGCCCCCTGTCTATCCTGCTTCTGATCTCCTTCTTGAGGGGAGGCATCTTCTCATCGGAAAGATATTCGGAAGTTATGCCCGTGATTTCAGATATTGCATCGAATCCCGCATTGACCTGCATGTATCCTGTGCCATCATCCACTGTGAAATATATGAACACGTCATACTTCACTCCCGCTTCCGGATGGTCTGCACATCTAAGGTCATCCAGTTTTGTGTTGCACTCCCTGCACCTGGTCAGGAGTCCACTCTTCTCGCCGAGGCTTATGATGAATCCTGAGACCTTGATTCCACCCACAGGTGTTTTCACATCCTTGATGTATGAATATTCAGGATCTTCAGTGATCTTCAGATTCACATCCTCTATGGCTGTTTTCTCATAGGTGTTCAGCCTGTAATATCCATTGAAGAGATCCAGTTTTGCACCCTCTATCCTGACTCCCTTCCCCACGGGAAGTTTTGTACCGAAAGAGGAGAGAGGTATTGTTCCAGTCTGGTCTCTCATTATATACTGGTAAATGGCCTTCTTCTGGCCCTCCTTCTCATATTCCCTCTCCTTTTCGTTGGAAAGTATTCCCTCAACAGTGACATATTTGTCATTTGTGTTCAGGTCCCTGATGCTGTAATACCTGTAAGTCCTCTTGACTTCAAGCTCTTCAGGCAGGAGCTTGAATTCAGTGCCCTGATCAAAATAGATCCTTATCTTCTCGTTGAATTTCTTCGTGTAGCATTTTGATATCTGGTACACGTCCTTATCCCTTACAGTTGTGGGCATGCTCCATGCGGTGAAAGGAATGACTCCTGTTGGATCCCCAAGAAGCCCATAATGATAAACAGATTTTCCTTTCTGGGTATTTGCCTCTTTCTGAGAGATGGAAAGTATCTTCACTTTTATGGTTATGTTTGTTTCTTCTTTCACAAGTTCTTCTATTTTTTTTATTGCAGATTCCATATTGGCGTAATAATTGAGTATATCTTATAGACTTATCGATTCATGCCTTTAGTAAATATGGCTTAAATATGATCTGTGCATAACCTCATGGAAGTGCAAAGATTGATCGGCATAATAGGGGGAAGCGGAATATACAATCTCCTTGATGTTAAAGAGAGCCTGAAGAGCGAAACTCCTTTTGGTGTCCCATCTTCAGATGTGGAGATAGGGGAACTCATGGGAAGGAAAGTTGCATTCATTCCAAGACATGGAAAGAAACACAGCATACCCCCTCACATGGTGAATTACAGGGCAAACATATGGGCCATGAAAGAGGCAGGCGTTGAGGAGATACTCGGAATAAATGCAGTGGGATCCCTGAAAGAGAACCTTAAGCCGGGAGATGTTGTTGTGCCGGATCAGTATATAGACTTCACAGAGAACAGGAAACTCACTTTTTATGACGGGCCTGATGTTGTGCACATATCGTCAGCAGATCCATTCTGCCCTGTAATGAGTTCAGAACTCAATAATTCGTCAAAGAAATATGGCCCAACACATATGGGTGGCACATACATTGTAATTGAAGGACCAAGATTCTCCACAAGGGCAGAATCAAAAATGTTCAGGCAGTTTGCAGACATCATAGGGATGACCCTTGTGCCTGAGATCAGCCTTGCCAATGAGCTTGGCATGTGCTATGGAATGATTGCCACAGTGACAGACTACGATGTCTGGGCCGATACGCCTGTGGATGCTGCAGGAGTCATGAAAACGCTGAAGGAAAACGAAGAAAAAACAGAAAATATAGTAAAGGATTTTATTCAGAAGCATACATCCGAAAGAAAATGCAAATGCTCTGAAAGATTGAAAGACGCGAGGTTGTAAAATACATGAAGATAAAATTTTTAGGCGGAGCAGAAGAGGTTGGGAGGCTTGGAATCCTTCTGGAATCTGAAGATTCAAAATTCCAGATAGATTATGGCGTTATACCGGAAAAGCCCCCGATGTTCCCACTGCCCCCGGAAGATATAGACGGACTTTTCATAACACATTCCCATCTGGATCATATAGGGGCAATGCCCATATATTACCAGGGAGGTGGAGTGGAGGTCTTTGCCACGGAAATGACAGCAAACACCACAAGGCCCATGCTGAATGATTCAGTGAAGGTCACAGCCCTTGAAGGGTATGTTGAAAGATTCAACAGGGATGATATCGAGAAGATGTACACCCTGATGAATATAGCACAGTACGGAAGGAAGATAGAATACATGGACAGCGAGATCACTCCGTACTCTGCAGGACACATACCCGGATCAACCATGTGGAAATTCGTGAACAGCCAGGAACTCATGGTCACAGGAGATCTTTATACGAGAGATTCAAAACTGCTCTCAGGCGCAAAGCCCCAGAAGGCAGAGAACCTCATTGTGGAGAGTACCTATGCTGGAAAGAATCATGAGGACAGAGAAGAGGTCAGAAAGAGGCTCAGGGAGAGAGTTGGAGAAGTTGTGGAACATGGCGGAAAGGTCATAATACCATCCTTTGCCATGGGCAGGCTCCAGGAACTTGTAATGTCCCTTGCGGATCTTCCATACAGGATAGCCACGGATGGCATGGGAAATCTCATAACAAGCATATACCTGAACACACCGGGATATCTCAGGTCTGAGAAGGAATTCAGGAAGGCTGTAGGAAAGATAAAGGAGATCAGGGGCAGGAAGATGAGGGAGCATCTTGACAATATAGACGTCATAATATCCACTTCAGGCATGCTTGACGGTGGCCCCGTTCTGTCATACATAGAGAAATATGTGAATGATCCGAAGAGTGCCATATTCATGACAGGCTACCAGGCTGAGAACACAAACGGAAGATCACTCATGGAGAAGGGAACAATCAATATTTCAGGAATGGAAGTCAAGCCCGAAATGCAGGTTGAATTCTTCGATATGTCTGCACATGCAGGTCATGATGATCTTGTAAGGTTCATAAAGGACTGCTCACCCAACAACGTGATACTCTGCCATGGAGAGAACAGGGAAGCACTCCTTGAGGATCTGGCAAACTATAATGTGATACTTCCTTACAACGGGAAAGAATTCACAATTTAATCTCTTATCAGAAAACACTTTCAGGGAAGTGTCCGTTCTCCATAACGAACACATT
>JAKAPZ010000083.1 GCA_021822985.1 Thermoplasmata archaeon
TGGAATCCTTCCTGGAACCGTTGCCACAGACGGAAATAAATATCTGAGTGTAAGAATACCCACAGGGATAGGATATATGCGTAATTTTCTCATTGTAAGGGCGGCCGATGCGTTAATTGCCATAGATGGTTCATCCGGGACTCTTTCAGAAGCTTCATTTGCAATTTCCGAAGGGAAATCGGTTGTTGCAATAGGGGATCTTGAGATCGATCATAGAAAACCGGGGGACGGGATTTTCATACATGCCTCAACCCCCAGAGAGGCGGTAGAAATAGCATTCATGGAAGCAGAGAAATATCGTTCATCTCCAGAGAAGGATAATCTCAGTCAGTGACATTCACATATGTTTTTTCCACCCAGGATTTATTTTGATTCTGTTTATAATGAAAAGATCCATTGTGAGATTTATTATTATTGCAGCAGAACTGGATACCAGAATAACGCTCAGTATCTTTACAGATGTCAGAGCAGTGAAGAACGGCAATTCTGGTATATACGGAAAATAGGTGGGGACAGAATAAAATGGGAGAACGGATATAGAAAAGAATAGTATTATGTCAAGCAATGCAATGAAAAGCTGAAGCCCCACAGACCCCAGCATGAATGCATCATATATCATGTAACTCAGGACTATTGCCACTGCACCCAGAAGAACAACGGAAGGATCTATGAAATAGACGGAGATAGCCGCGATAAAGCATCCAGCTCCCACTATCATGGAAATGAGGCTGCCTGTTATATGTTTCTTCACCATTCTTTTCCTGTTCCATAACAGGGAGAGAGATATCATGGAAAGGCTGGAAAGCACCATGAAATCAGTTATGTTTACGAGAAACGATCCATTGCTGAGTGAAAGTATTATAATCAGTACAAGTGTAAAAATCCATGACACGGAAGAGATAGATTTAGGAAAGAAACCATCCTCTCCAAGTGTTCTGAGATGCCTGGAAGCAGCAAGAAATGCAGGAACAAATGTTGTTATTGTTGCTATGAGGAATATGGCCGCAGTAAGAGTTTCGCCAAAAATACCAAGATACTGTCCCGCTATGTAGATCATGGGTATATTCGAACTGCTGACTGCAGCAAAATTTGCATGGAGTGAGAAAAGAGCAAAAGCTAGCAGAATCATGACTGAGGAGGCTATGAGGACTGTGGTGAACATTGATGCAAAGATCTGTGTTTCCTTGCTGTACAGTTTCCCCTTATGTATCCTTGACAGGATCGGTATCTTCCCTGTTTCCAGGGTTTCTCTCTCCATTGCCTGAATTTCCTGGAATCCAAAAAAGAGGATGAATAGATATCCAGTGTTTTCAAGTATATCTTCGACAATGTTACCCCGGGGAAGGGAAAGAATCCCCGACAGATTCCATGAACTTATGAAACCAAGCGAGGCAGCCTGATATACGATTACCGCAACAAGAATGATCACCAGTGCTACCTGTATGAACCCTATCTGTTTTATGAACCTTCTTTCAAAAAATGAATTGAGTATGAACCAGAAAATGAAAATTCCTGTGATAGAATATACAACTATGCTGTTTAAAATCCCTGTGAATCCAAGAGCTGTAAGAATCCTGGGAATTACCTGAAAATTGAATTCCACAAAAAATATGGCGGAAAATGCAGCCAGGGCAGTGTTTGCGATCCACATCGAGAATCTTGAAATGAAATATCTCACAGATCCAGGACCTATGGCCATTTTTACGAATGATGGTCCTCCAACAGCCTGCATCCTGTTGATACGAATCTGACGATACATTATATTGTAGATTCTTGCCATCAGTAATGAAAGGATGGTGGCAATGAGAAGGGATATTATGGATACTATGGCATATTGTTCAATGTTAACAGGAAGAATTATGAAAAGTGGTGATCCAATGGTAGAACCAACTCCAATGGCAAGCAGGATATAAAATCCGTAGGTCGGGTTTGAAAGCCCATGACTCGAAGGTCTCCTGAATCTCACTATGAGGGATTCGGGAAGTATGGATATGAGTACTATCCCTGAAATTATGCCAATTGCAGATCCGAGAAGATCCATTATGAATCCCGGTGCCATATCATGTGCAAGATTGGTCTTTGTGAGTCCGCCCAGAAGATAAGATGCGGAAAAAACCAGGACTAATACCCCCAAAGCCACAACCATGATCTTGAAAATAAGCGGTATGATCTTTGAATAACTGAAATTAATCCTCATATCAACCAGATACCAGAAGACCCGCTTCCTTCAAGTTTCCAGATGCCTGTTTTAACATGTAAAAGGCAGAAACAAGCATCAGAATGGATATGAAGAAATCCACAATTATTATTATGTCAAAGAATCCTGTTGAGTTGGAATAGGTGATAACGAAGTTCTTGAAGTAGTCAAGAATTCTGGAAGGATCTGCCACCGAAAATATGGAAGGAATAAGGAGATTGAGACCTATCAGAAGCAAAAGGGCCGAGAAAATGATCTCCCCCGTTGCCATGAAAAAGAGATTCTTGAATTCCAGGGGTTTCCCTTTCTGAATCAGTTCCCTGAAATTTGCCACGTCTTCGTCGTATGAATCGAAGATTCTCCTTCTCATATCGTTTTGAACCTGTGCGTCGTTCCTTCCCAGTATCATAATTGATTTTATGTCAAGGAAAAGCCTTTCCATGATGGGGTCAAGAGGTTCTTCTTTATCAGCCATAAAATTTCTCTACTGGCTATTTTAACATACCTATATATCTCTTTTTGTTACACACATATTTGTTGAGTTCTGTCTAAACTCGCTTTGTTGTTAATATTTTGAGTTAAAAATTGAATTCCCAGGAATTAAAGTCTGTCTCAGAGAATTCTTAATAAACAATATTGCATGGCGGATCAATGGCACAGGGTGATACACAGGAGGGTATGGAATATGCCCGAACTCTCTATTACGCACTCACGGATCTTCTGGATGCCATTTCATATTCAGACAGGGCCATGGAAGACCAGAAGGAACTTGAAGAGTTCAATAACCAGATAAAGGCAAGAATGGACAGAGTCGATCGGATCAAGGACGACATTTCAAAATTGCTCAAAACTTTTCAGGAGGAGTCTGGGTCCACAGGATTTCAGGAATACGCTGACCAGCTCCTTGAATTTACGGGTGTACTCCTGGGTAGATACAAGGATAGGGTATCAAAGGACATTGCATCAAACCAGCAGGAAATTGTCAACAGCGTTGAATCCGATAGATCAAAGGCAACCAAGAGTACTGAGGCATTTTTTGCAAGGGACCCCATTCCTGTAAACGAGAGAAATTTTTCCGTCAAGTTCACAGAAGGGGCATACGACGCAAGGATCAAGAACAGGTGCCCGAAGGATATATACTATGAATTTGCAGCAAACACCAAGAATTCAGAACTTTTGAGATCACAGTTATATTTCTCAACACTTTCAAAGGGATTCAAGATCCCTGTAAGGACTGCAGAAACATGGATAAGCAAGGATCCGGCGGTGGATTATGAGAGGACAGACCGTTATTTCATGGATTCCGCGGAACTTACAAAGCAGAATCTTTCTGTTGTCTTCGTAGATCCAGAAAAGGAATCCCAGTTCAGGATTGTTCTTTCCAGGGCAGATTCAAGTATATTCCTCGATGTTGAATACAGCGACAAGCTCCAGAAGGTTGATGTGACATCCCAACCAGCACTGAATAACAAGCTTGAATCAGGAGAACTCACAAGCATCATGGATCGTATTACACGGAGCATAGCGGATCTACAGGAGAAAAAACTTAAACTCCTGAAGCTGAATCTCAGGGACAGTGACGTCCTGACCAAAATGAACTACTTTGATCTGATTATAACCATATTCGGGATAATAGAGGAAAACGTTTCACATGTGATATCCAGAATACTGGCGGGAGATAGGATAACCATTTCAGGAAATGATGTACTTGATTCAGAGTTCATGAAGGATAAACTTTCCATGTTTGAGGAGAGGGCAAGGGAAGTTGCTACTGCAATTGGCATGAATGGAATAATGGACAGGATAAATCCATCATAGCTGATATGCATGATGCTGTTAAAGTATTATTTAGGCCTGATCTTTGAGATTCTTGATTCTGTGGTGTAATAAGCGTTGACCCCTTGTGCCTTCAGGAGACCTGACCAGTGTGCACTTTGAAGCCCCTTTTTGCAGACGAGGACGTAGGTTTTGTCCCTCCCCTCCTGTTTCACGAACTCCATGAGTTTATCCGGAACCACGTTCACTCCATCCTGAAAATCCTGGTTGCCAGTTTTGTTTCCAATATGGACAACGATTGCGCCTGAAGGTATTTCACTCAGTTGTTCTCCCTCATCAACCAGTTTTCTGTAATATTCAACCAGTTCAGATGATCTCAATGTTACTGAACTCATAACTATGGAATCTGTCAGATCATAATTCTCCATTTCCCTGTTTATGTCTGAAGATCTCGCTTTAATTACCGGTCTATCAGCAAAAAGGGAGCAGTATTCACCCATGTTTTCCCCGGTGAATGTCCCGATCCTTCTTGCAAGTTCAGTGGTATCGTCCTTGTCCCATGCAATAATTGGCCTGTAGACCGGGAAGTTCAATCCATCTTCTATGGCCATAAGATTCTCAGGTGTCTGGGAGGAGACCTGTCCCATGGATTCCCCGGTTACTATGCCGCAAGATCCCTCATTTATCCCTATTTTTTTAGCAAGAAGGTATATTGCCCGTTTGAATTCAACATTTGGCATGGTGTATTTCCCAGTAAGGGTAAACTCATCTATGAGCGGGGAGCAGTCCATTATGTGTATTCTGGCATC
>JAKAPZ010000084.1 GCA_021822985.1 Thermoplasmata archaeon
TGCAGACATCGAGAAGGGTTTCTGCCTGGGAATGAACAGGCCCTTCGGGCCCATTTCAGTGGCTGAGAATCTCACAAACAAGGAGATAAAGGAGAGGCTCGACCAGATACATTCAAGGTTTGGAATCAACGTTTTCAAACCAGCAAGGAGCATCGAGGAGGGCAAGCTCAAGGAAACCATCAAGGGAAAACCAAAGCAGAAGAAGGTTGAATCAAAGGAAACACATTCAGAAGACGGATTATTGAACATTGTGAGGGTAGGGAATGTTGCAAGGCTTGAACTGAACAACGGAAAGAACAACCTCCTGAACTCAAAGGTTCTGGATGCCCTGAAAAACGCCGTGGAAGAGATATGGAACGACAGGGAAATCAGGGTTGTCGTTCTGGCAGGAAACGGAAATGTGTTCTCCGCAGGCGCTGAACTCACCCAGTACATACCTGATGCTCTTGATTTCATGGAGCATTCCAGGAAGGGAGAGAGAATTTTCAGGCTCTTATCAGAAGTGCCGAAGATCGTCATTGCAGAGATGAAGAAATATTCTCTGGGAGGAGGTTTTGAACTCGCGCTGAACTGTGACATCAGGATTTCAACTCCGGATTGCCTTGTGGGATTCCCCGAGGTAACGCTTGGGCTTCTTCCGGGATGGAGCGGAAGCCAGAGGCTCTCTAAACTCATAGGAATGTCAAGGGCCACCGCACTGATCCTTACGGGAGAAAAATTCACCGGAAGCAAGGCCTTTGAATACGGAATAGTCTACAGGACATACGACGATGCCCAGATAAAGGAGAAGACAATGGAATTCGCAGCTGAGCTTGCAAGAACTGTATCTCCAGTGGCTGCAGCCCTGAGCAAAAGACTCATAAACAAGGGATCTGAGGTACCTATGGATGTTGGGCTAGAAATGGAATCCATGGCCATGGGGAGCATCTACACTTCCCAGGACTTCATGGAAGGCATCTCGGCATTTGTGCAGAAAAGGAATCCTGAATACAAGTTCAAGTGATTCCTTCACTCATTTTTTATAAGAGATACAAAGGCTTCCTCAAGTGAAGATCCATAATCCTGGAACGTTACCACATCTGCAACCTTCTGGCACGATTTCAGGAGTGCAACTCTTTTTTCCACAGAACCATCGAAACCAATCCTGAAAAGTTTTGAGCTATCCTTATGAACATCAGTGGAAATCTGCCCAACTGCAGTTTTCAGCTTATCCTCGCTGACATCATCGGTGAATTCAACCCTGACACTCCTGGATTTGTATCTTTTCTCCACTTCCGAGGTTTTCTCCTTGAGGGTGATCTTTCCCCTGTTGATGAATATGATATCATCGCATGTTTCTGTGACTTCCTGAAGAAGGTGGGAACTCATGAATATGAGATGTTCCTTTTTCCATTCGAGTATGATATCCCTCACTATCATCCTCTCTGCGGGATCCATTCCATTAGTCGGCTCATCCAAAAATATGATTCCGGGGTCACCAAGGAACGCAGACGTGAAGACAACTCTTGCCCTTTGCCCTCTGGAAAGATTCCCGACCTTGCTTTCAATGTCCGGTATCTGGACTCTTTTTCCGAAGGTTTCGATGTGTTCCTCCACATCCCTGGGCTTTATGCCCTTCAGCTCGCCCACAAACATTATTGATTCCTTTACAGTAAGGGCTGCATACGGTTCCGGGGTTTCAATAAGGGCCCCTATTCCGGAAAGTGCTGCTTTCCTGTGTTTTTGGATGTCATATCCTCCGATGAACACATTTCCCTTCGTGGGATTTATGAGTCCGGTCATCATCTTGAAACTCGTGGTCTTTCCTGCACCATTGGCCCCCAGATACGCAGTTGCTCCATTCCCTTCCAGGGTGAAGGATGCATCGTTCACCGCGATAAATTTCCCGTAAACCTTGGATACGTTCCTGACCTCAATCTTCTTCTCAAAATTCATTGGGGCTTCACCTCCTTCTTCATGAATATGATGTAGGATAGAACTATGGATACAAGCGCATATCCTATCATTATGAGATTTCCCTCCCAGATGTATGGTTTAAAGGCAGTGATCGTAAATCCTCCATTTGCAACGGGACTTGTTTTTGAATGGACAACCGGTAAGGATGATATGACTTCCGTAACTACCTGCCCGGCGTAAGTTAAGCTGAACCATGGCTCTATGCTCGCGATTTCAAGTATTGAATCAAGAATTGAGAAGAATACCATGAACATGATCACGGACACAAGTATTCCTATGAGAGGACTCTTGAACAGGGAACTGAAGAAGAATGCGAGTGCGGTGAATGCTATGACAAGGAGGGCCATTTCTCCTATGGAATAAATAATTCTCCACTCAATTGTTCCGTATATGTACTGGCTCATGGCGGCAGTGCCTGCATATTCGATAAGTATCAGCATGAATCCCATGACGAATGCAGCAAGAAATCTCCCGGAAATGATCGATATTTTCCTGACCGGCTGCACCATTATATAATATCCGGAATTTGTTCCGGTCTCCAGGCTTGTGGCATCTCCCCCAAAGAAAGCAGCAACAATTCCGCAGGAAATTAAGACTCCTCCCAATCCGGATATGATGAAATCTGCGCTTGTTGGTTCGCTCAACTGTATGTTGCTGATTCCTGTGTGAAAGTCAATGATGACCGTCAGGGCAGTTATAAGCATTATTATGATAAACATAGCAATGAATCTTCTGGTCTTGAGATAGAACTTTATTTGATATTTCATGATTATGTATGTTATGAGAAGGTCTGACATGGAATTAGTGCCTGTATTAGAAACGCCTTGTTCCATACACCTGATAGGAAACAACTCATTAAATAATTATCGTATAAAACAGAAAATTTCGTTTATATGTGATATTTTTCAACACAGGTGAATGTGTGCAGATACCATCATGATATCTGCGACAGGGCTTTTCCAATATCTTCAAGGAGATCTTCAGGATCCTCGATTCCTGTGGAAAATCTCACCATATCTTCCGTGACACCTATGATTTTCCTGTCTTCCTTTGAAGCTGAGGCATGGGAAGTGTCCACAGGCAGAGTTGCAAGGGATTCCACTCCTCCAAGGCTCGGCGCAGGAGCGATATATTCAAGGGATGAAAGGAATTTTCTTGCGCCTTCAAGGCCCCCTTTCACCCTGAATGAAAGCATGCCTCCAAATCCCCTGAGATTCTTCTTTCCGATGGTGTGATATTTATTATCTCCGAGTCCGGGGTACATAACATCAATCACCTTGCTGTGTTCCTTCAGGAACTCAGCTATCTGAAGAGTGTTCTTGTTATGCCTCTCCATTCTCAGTCCAAGGGTTTTCAATCCTCTCTGTATAAGGAATGCCTGGAATGCATCCAGTGATCCGCCGAGATTCTTCCTCATGTCAAAAGTTTTCGCAAGATCATTGTCTGAGCCAATGAATCCTGACATTGTATCAGAATGGCCATTGAGATATTTTGTCCCGCTGTGAACAACATAGTCTGAACCAAGTGCAACAGGATTCTGGTTGAATGGCGATGCGAAGGTTGCATCGGTTATGAGAGTTATGTGGTTTTCCCTGCATATTTTTCCAAGTTCCACCAGATCCAGAACCTTCATGGATGGGTTCGTTATGCTCTCCACGTATATCATGGAATATTCTGAAGGGTTGAAGTCCAGGGCATTCATCCGGTCAACAGATATGATATCAATGTTATTTCCGGTCATTCCACTGTATTTGTTCTTGAAAAAGGAGAGTGTCTGGCCGTATAGATCAAATATGGAAAGGGCCTTTTTTTCCATTTTTCCCATTGAAAGCAACAGGGAAGTGATAGCTGCCATTCCGGTCGAGAATGACATTCCATGGCTGACATTCTCAAGTGATGAGTATTTCTTCTCAAGTGCATTTACCGTGGGATTGCCCCACCTGGAATAAATGAAAGAATCATTTGTTTTCTCATCATTGTACCTGTCGGGAGTGAAATTTGGGTAAAGGAATGTGGCTGTTTCAAAAATAGGCGTCGTGACGTTTCCAAATCTTTTATCCTTCAGTTCACCTTCAGATACTGCTTTTGTGTTGAATCCTTTTTTTTCTTCCATGAATGAAAATGCAAATCAATATTAATTGTTTTTTCCAAAATGAAAATGGAGTTTAAACACTTAACATATAAGGTATATCTCTAAAATATTCTCATTAAATATTCTGAGTAAGTGAATTAGATGGAAAAACTCGAAACCATATTTTACACAACAATAATCGGAATAATTGTTGTATTCGGTGCAGGAATGTACATGACCGGATCAGCATCACATGCACCAGCCCAGAATTCAGCAACTTCTGCAAATTCATACAATATCACGCTCGTAATCACCACAGGTAATTATTTTACATCAGCAAACCACAACCAGCCAGCATATTATGTGCTTGAGAACGGGCAGCTGACATCATCTGCCCAGATATACCTGCCTTCCAGCACGCTCATACACCTCACCATAATCAACTACGACTCAGGACCTGGAAATGTCCCTTCCACATATGCAAATGTCATGGGAACAACCAATGGAACGGAATTCATAATGAACGATTCTGCTGTCAATATGTCATCCGGCAGTGAGGGCCAGTGGGTGACCACAGTACCAACAGCAAATCTTGCCCATACATTCACAGTACCTGGCATGAATCTCAACATACTTGTGCCATCCCAGTCCATAACCGAAGCCACATTCCACACAGGCAACAGCGGGTCGTTCCAGTGGC
>JAKAPZ010000085.1 GCA_021822985.1 Thermoplasmata archaeon
CCTGTAGTATGATAATTCCTGCGGAAAAATCCGAGATTCCTGTGGATCCAAGATTCACCGAAAAGAAGGCATGCCCCCACTGCGGATCGAAAGATGTGGAACCGGAGAGAGATGTGATGGATACATGGTTCACATCCTCGCTATCCCCTACAATCGTGAACAAGATCTATGGATTTGAGAGGGACACAGTGATGAATGCAAGGTTCCAGGCCCATGAGATCATTTCCACATGGGCATTCACCACAATTTACAAGTCAATGGTACATTACGGGAAAATTCCGTGGAATGATGCCGTCATAAGCGGAAACGTTTTCGATTCGAAAGGGGAAAAGATGAGCAAGAGCAAGGGTAATGTCGTACTTCCCACAGATATTGTGGAAAAATACGGTGCAGATTCCCTGAGACTCTGGTGTGTATCTTCCTCCATCCATGAGGATACCCCCCTGAGGGAACAGGAACTCACAAGGGGAAGGAGAACAATTATCAAGATATACAATGCCATGAAACTCGTTTCATCCATGGAGAATGGCACATGGGACGGAAAGGTCAGATTGCCATTCAACAGATGGATTCTTGGGGAATACTCGGAAGCATTGGGGAAAGCGGAGACTGCCTATGACAGGTACGATCTTGCAAGGGCAAGGGCAGAGATTGACAACCTTTTCTGGAAACATTTCTGCGATAACTATCTAGAGATGACCAAATATTATACACAGAACGGGAATGATTCCGTCAGGGGAGAGATACATGCAGTTGCAGGAAAGGTAGCAGAGGGCATCCTCAGGATGTATGCACCCATCATTCCATTCATGTCCGAAGAGGCACACCATATGCTCGGAGAGGAAACATCCATCCATGACCTGCTTTGGCCAGAACGGGATGAACTTGGAAAACATGATGCGAATGAATTCACTCCTGCCATACAGATAATTGAGGGGATAAGGGCAGAGAGGAGCAGGATGAAATCCTCAAAGACAGAATACAGCGGTTTCAATATCACATGCCCGGAAACTCCGGATCAGGAAGTCGTGGATATAATAAAAAACACGCTCAGGGAACAGAACCTGACATTCACACGGGGAGAAGCCATTGCAGTACAAGCATTTATATAGATTTGATATAATTTGGTAGTGAATTCCCATGTTTCTCTCCAAGGAAAATGCCCTGAGATACGGACTTGTAATATTTCTTGCATCAGCTGTGGTAATCGGGGTATCCATATTCGGAATATACAACACCATATCGTCATATGAAAGCTCAAGCATGGTTGCGGGAGACACCTCCCATTATAGTGTGAACACCAGTGCGGGGCAGTCCATAAGCTATACAATCATTGTGCTGAACAACCAGACCAGCACCTTCACAGCATACCTCGTTTCACCTTCAGGGGCCCATTACATGACTGAAAATTTTACAGGTGTGGGAATCTCTGAAAGCCTGGTCGCGCCACAGGGGGGCCAGTGGACACTCCTCCTTCATATGGATAATGGAACGAATTCAGGCGTCAAGGTCCATATTGGATCCATGCCCTACATACTGGAGGCAGGAATTTATCTTGGATTAACAATGCTTGCAATTGGTGTCGTTCTCATGCTGTACCATTTCAACCTTGAAAGAAGAGAGAAAAAGAGAATTGTAGAAAGGTACAGATAAAAAATTAATCTAACACTGAACGGAAGTTATATTTTTATATGTCCTGAGTTAATTCATTAATTATGAAGCTACCTATATCAAAATAACTGAAAAAAAGAACACAGGTAGAGGTTGCATTTCTTCAGGATGAAATAATGGATATTCTCTATTCTATCACTGATGATCTTATACTACACGGTGGCACAGCCATCTGGAGATGCTATGCAGGAAAAAGATTTTCAGAGAATCTTGATTTTTATTCTGAATCCTTCCCGGAAGTTTTGCCTTCATTTAAGGATGTTTTAGAATCTCATGGCCTGGCCATTCAAAAACTCAAAGATACTGGTAATGTGATTTTATCAAATATCTCAAACAATAATAGCATGGTCAAAGTAGAAGTGAACCACGTATCTGAAATTGCGGGCCACCAGACAAAATTCGAAATGGCTGATGGAAGCAACATCGAGATCTTAAGCCTAACGCCCGACCAGTTTATAAATGAAAAAATTCATGCATATTCAGATCGAAGATATATCAGGGATTTGTACGATATTTACCATCTTTCTACCTCATTTACCATAACAGAATCAACAAAGCTGAATCTAAGGAACTTTATAGAAAATATTGAGGCACCTGTGGATCAAAATGTGCTTAGAACTCTGGTTTATTCCGGTTTAGCACCATCTATTGAAAACATGAAAATTGGAATACTGAGGGGCATCAAATGAAATATATGAAGGAATTTAAGGAACAATTCAGTTCAAAACCCGCCTTCTCCTCCTATGAAGCAAGAAATTTTTATTCATTCAGAAACGGGCCAAATGGATACTACAAAACAGTGATTAATAACCTTGTAAAGTCTGGGAGTATTTTCAGGATTACCAGGGGCCATTATACATTCCATAATGAGGTTCAATTCGCCGGATTCGCTTTCAAGCCATTTTATTATGGGCTTCAGGATGCTTTGTCCCTCACAAATATATGGGAGCAGGAAACAAATCCCGTTATAATCACACCAAGAAAGGTGAGGAGTGGAACGAGAATTTTTGAAGGAAGAAATTACCTTATCCGCTGGATAGACAGAAAAATGTTTTTCGGATACTCATTATTAAGTTATGGAGATTTCTATATTCCTGTTTCGGATGTCGAAAAAATCATCATAGACAAGGTATACTACCATGAATTTGTACCCGAAGACATCAAAGAAACGTTGCTGGAAAAAATTCGGGAAAATATTTTGCAGGAGTATCTTTCCAGACTGTCACCAGAGTTGAGAAAGAGAGTTTTATCGTTCATAGGAAGAAATGATTGATTTCTATGAAGGAATTTCTTCTTCCTGCAGTGTCTGTTGTTTTTTTCTATCAATTAGCTCTCTTACCCGCTTTTCGGCTATTTTAATGTATTCTCTATCTATGTCATAACCAACAAAATGCCGGTTTAGTTCGATTGAGGCAACCGCAGTAGTTCCACTGCCCATGAAAGGATCCAGAACCACTTCCTCTTCAAATGTATAGAGTTTTATGCATCTTGCAGGAAGCTCAACAGGAAATGGTGCAGGATGTCCTACTTTGGTCGCAGATTCTGCGTTGAATGCCCAAACGCTCTTTGTGAGTTCCACAAAATCGTTTTTCGACATCGTGGATTTCATTTTATCCTTGATGCCGCGCGTGAAAGTGTCTTTCGAAAATATTAGTATGTACTCATGAGCATCCCTGAGAACCGGGTTTTTGGCAGATAGATATGTGCCCCATGCGACGGAGGAACTCGCAGTGGCCCCTTTGTCCCAAATAACTTCTCCCCTCATAAGAAAACCAATGCTGAGCAAATCTTCAATTATGAAAGCATGAAGGGGGATGTATGGTTTCCTGCCCAGGTTCGCAATATTGATACAAATTCTGCCACCTGGCACAAGCACTCTGTGGACTTCTTTCCAAACTGACAGAAGGAAGGATCTGTACTCCTCCAGAGACATATCCTTATCGTATAGCTTTCCAACGTTGTAAGGAGGCGATGTAACCATTAAATGAACGCTTTTATCCGGGAGTTCCGTCATTTTCTCCGCAGATTTGCAGAAAATGTTATCAATGGAACCGGAAGGCAAAGGATTTTCATGAAAGTCAACATTATCATTTCCTTTGGAAAAACCTTCATAAAGTCTGCTATTGTAAAATTTTGATGAATCATGGTTAGCCCTGCTGGGGCTTCCAAATGAACTTGTTTCTGATCCGTTTTTTCTGTTATTGCCATTCAACAATTCTCACCCCATAAGTCAACCCATCGTTTAAATGGGTTATAATCAATTGATTCCTTGATCCAATTTATCTTTACTGATCTGGTTCCTTCGCTGTTTATTACCTCTCTTAACGCCTTATTGGAGATTTCAACACCTCCTGGATTAGTTCCCTGTTTTGGTAACTCAATGTATTCATGTCTACCTATTCTATTAAATACAGCGTTTTGAACCTCATAAGGTATAAAATAAAGTCCTCCTTCTGCAAACCAGTTGACGTGAACAAAAAGCAAGTCGTACCTGGGATGCCAGTTATCCATGAAATATTTTGCCTTTTCTGCGTCAACCGTCCAGATTAATTTTACACCCATAGGTTCCTTACCAGATATGGTTTTTATTGAAATTGGTTGATCGAACAATTTAACATCTATTTCGGGTTCCGTTATTGGCACATCAGATTCAACATTTTCTTCTCCATATTTGTAAATTAAGAAAGCTGTAATCACTTTTTCCCTGGCAGATCCAACTTCCATTCCAATTTTGCCTGCTCTCGAACTTTCCAGTTCAGCAAGCTGAAATAGATATGGGAGTCTGTTCTTGATTTTTTTGACTGCACTGGAGTCGTCAAATAAATCAAGCAAATGGTTGTTCATCTCTTACCTTATGATTCAGAAACTATTTAAATTTGAATTTAAACAGTTGATCATAGTCAGGTATCATTTCTTTATGATTAATCAACATCATTTCAATTTTTCTGAAATATAGGGGACTCTGGAAAAAAATTAATCTAACACTAAACGGAAGTTATAGTTTT
>JAKAPZ010000086.1 GCA_021822985.1 Thermoplasmata archaeon
CAATTCAATACAGGACAAATATGACTTCCTGGACACTTTAATCAGCATGGGACAGGACGAAAGATGGCGCAGATTCATGGTAAAGAATCTTGAACTGAAGGACAATCTTGATGTCCTTGACTGCGGGGCCGGCACGGGCAAACTCACCCGCCAGATCATAGAAGCCTGTGGAACCTGCAGTACCACATGCCTTGACGTTACAGACAGCATGTTCAGGCCAAAATTGTTTCCAACCACAAGATTTATAGTGGCAAGTGCAGAACACATACCTCTACCCGATGAATCAGTTGACCGCGTGGTTTCGGCATTTCTCACGAGAAATCTTGAAAATGTTGATAACTATTTCAGCGAAGTCCACAGAATTCTCAGAAAAAATGGAATCTTCATCAACCTGGATATTTTTGATCCAGAGATTCCGGTATACAGGCAGTTCTTCTCACTGTATTTCTACAGGATGATGCCCAGGATTGGAAACCGCATGACCGGAAGCAAATCATACTCTTATCTGGCTCAATCCGTGAAAAATTTCTATGATCATGAAACGCTTGAGACCAAAATCAGGAATTCCGGAATAACACTTGAAATTTCAAGACCCTTCATGCTTGGATCGGTATATGTGCACAAGGGAGTTAAGAGATGAATATTTTAGGAACCATAAATAATACAATAATGTATATATAGTGTGCATCAATGCTATTTTTATGATTTCAACACAGAACACAGACATAATACCGGAAAACTGGTACAATGTTGTTCCGGATCTTCCTGAACCACTGCCGCCACCCAGGGACAATGATCTGCATAAGTCTTCCATAGAGCTACTTAACCGCATACTTCCGAAAAAGGTAATTGAGCAGGAATTCACTTTCAGGAAATATGAAAAAATTCCGGATGAAGTGATGGAATTATATGAACAGATCGGACGCCCTACTCCCCTTGTAAGGGCGAGAAATCTTGAAAAATACCTTGATTATAAAGGGAAAATATTCTATAAATTCGAAGGCGCAACAGTAACTGGATCCCACAAAATCAATACCGCAATTCCACAGGCCTACTATGCCGCCAGTGAGGGAATCCAGGAGGTAACCACTGAAACTGGAGCGGGGCAATGGGGCACTGCCACGGCACTTGCATCATCCATGAACGGAATGAAATCCAAAGTTTTCATGGTAAATGTCAGTTACCGTCAGAAACCATTGAGAAAAACAGTCATGAATCTATATGGTGCCGAGGTCATACCCAGCCCTTCGACCATTACTGAAACTGGAAGGAAATTCCTTTCCCAGAGTCCGGATCATCCGGGTTCCCTGGGGATAGCAATATCGGAAGCTGTTGAATATGCGCTTGACAATGACATAAGATACCTGCTTGGTAGTGTAATGAATTCTGTCATAACACACCAGAGCATAATTGGACTTGAAACCCAGAAGCAACTGGAAATTATGGGTGAGGAAGCTGATGTCCTGATAGGATGTGTGGGAGGAGGCAGTAATTTCGGGGGATTTATTTTTCCACTTATGAGGGATGGAAGGAAAAGAACAATAATCTCATCAACAGCTCGAGAGGTCCCAAAGTTCTCAAAGGGAAAATACAGGTATGATTACGTGGACAATGCAGGAATTCTGCCCTCCATAAAGATGTATTCGCTCGGTTCGGATTTTGTGCCTGAAAGTATATATGCTGGAGGACTGAGATACCATGGAGCCTCACCATCCCTGTCACTGCTTGTTAAGAATGGAATCGTAAAATCAGAAGAGGTTGGGGAGAAGCAGGTCATAGATGCCCTGCGGATTTTTGCAAATACACAGGGAATAGTTGCTGCCCCGGAGTCCGGTCATGCCATAGCATCCACCATTGAATATGTGAAGTCGAACCATGATGAAAAGAAAACAATTGTTGTGAATGTCAGTGGACACGGGCTTCTGGACATGTCCATTTTCGCGGGAGAGTGATATAAACGAAAAACAGGATAATACTGTATTTCACAATAGGGTTTCCCGATAACGACACACTTCAGGAATTTTCTGATGCAATACCGGATCATTCAATAGATTATGTGGAGCTTGGATATCCCTCACGAAGAGCCTATTACGATGGTCCCAGGATAAGGGAAACACATGAGGCAGGTGTGGTTAATTTCAATGAAACCTCTATAGAGAAGCTTTCAGCCTCACTTAAAAGAAAGGCAGAAAAGATCTATCTTCTTGCCTACCACGATGATTTTTTGGAAAACAGGGAAAAAATCTATGGCATACTTAAGAGATGTGGATTTTCGGGGCTTATAATACCAGATCTGCTGACGGATTTTTACGATGAGAATGAGGATATCATAAGGGAGATCCAGGGCTCTGGTTATGAATATATACCTTTCTTCAACCCATCTTCTCCTGACAGGGTAATAAGAAATGTATCAAAAATCTCGAACTCATGGGTATACTACGGGCTAATGCCCTCAACTGGAATAAATGTACCATACAGCCAGGATGCTGTGGTATCGAGGATCAACTCAATCCTGGTTGACAGGGAGATAAACTTCGGCTTCGGCATAAGAAGTGTCGATGATGTGAGAAAACTCGTATCTTACGGAGCACATGGAGCCGCAATAGGAACACTTCTGATCACCATGCTTGAAAAACACGACATTGATGGCTTCAGGCAGTTTATCAACGATCTGGTGGTGATGAGAAATGCATGAAACACAGGAAAAGATGTTCAACCGTGACCTTTCATATCAGGAATCCTATTCAATAATGAAAAGACTCGCTTCTCCAGATGCATCGGATCGGGATCGGATCGCACTTCTCAGCATGATTCACCAGAAGGGTGTTACAGCCACTGAAATGGCGGGTTTTTCCGCAGCTATTAGGGATTTCGCCCTTATATCCCCTGTTGATGGTGTATCAGATATTGTTGGAACAGGAGGTGATCTGATGAACACCATAAATGTCAGCACTGCAGCTGCAATAACTGCATCTTCCATGGGGATAAGGATCGCGAAGCATGGAAACAGGGCAGTTACTGGGAAGATTGGAAGCGCCGACTTCCTTTCCAGGTTAGGCTACAGGTTTGATTTCAAACGTGAGGAACTTCTGGAAAAGATCAATAAAAATAATTTTGCATTCCTCCTTGCACCACAGTTCAATGGAACTTTCAGGATGTTTTCAGAGGCAAGAAAACAACTGCCTTATAAAACTGTCTTCAACTACCTTGGACCTGTTACAAACCCGGCAGATCCAGAATGCATAATCATAGGTTCCTCCGAACTGTCAATGGTTCCGGTGTTTGCCGGAGTACTGAAGGAATCTGGAAAAAGGGGAGCTGTTGTGATCTCTTCCAATGGGATGGATGAAGTTTCGCCCTTCTGCCGTTCAAAGATTATGTTTGTGGATGAAAGAGTAACCGAAGTGGAAATTGAACCGGAGAACATCACCGGAAGATCCATAGATATTCATGATGTTGCCAGCAGCGATCCGGAAAAAAATTTTAACATGACTCTGTCCGGACTCAGGGGAGAAGATAAAAAAATTGCAGGGTTCATTGCCCTGAACGTTGCCCCGCTTCTTGTGGCAAGAGATGTGCACAGCAGGTTAAACGATGCCTATGAAGATGCCCTTGAAACCATCATGTCTGGAAGGGCAGCCATTCAGGTCAATAAAATTGGAGGGAGATGATTTGCAGAATGATGAAATCGTGAAGATATGTGGCATCGCCCGTTTACAGGATGCCTCCTTTGCAATGGATCTGGGATATGATATCATTGGCGTAATACTTGACGAAACAGTACCCAGGCATGGCACCGTTGATCTTCTGGAAAACATTAAAGACATGGGAGCAACAACCGCTGCCGTTTACACATCACTGGAATCCGTAGATCACGATCTTGCTTCAGCGGACTATATCCAGCTCCATTTCAATCATACAGCTGAACAGATAAAGAGTTTAAAGTCGAAATCAGGAAAAGGAATAATCTCTGTTTTAAAGTATGGAGGAAATGGAATTACGGAATCCGACATAGGTGAAAGACTGAATGCGGGTGCTGATCTGGTTCTTGTAGAGAACAGGGAAGGCATTGTAAAATTTCTGGATGGATTAAGGCCCTTATCGGGAAATCCAAGAATAGGTGTCGCTGGGAAGATAGGACCCTCTAACGTTGGCACCATCAGGAAATTTGGGTTCAGGTTCATAGATGCCAGCAGTTCCCTTGAGATCAGCCCCGGAAAGAAGGATCACAGCAGGATGAAAGAGTTTATTGAAGCTGCGAGGTGCCAGCATGCCACTGTCTGAACTCATACCCTCCCTGATTGATGAGAATGAGAATTTTGCATATTTCTGCAAATTTGATGATTTGAACAGGATCAGGGGAACCGAGGTCCTGTTCCAGTCCAATGCTGATCCACTCATGATGAAAACATCTGATGAAATTGGCCGTTTTTTCAACAGGATAAAAGATCTTAAGGATGGCATCTCTGTTCCCCTGGTCGTTTCGTTTGATTTTATAGAGGAGAATTTCAGGGGAGTCAAATTCATGAAGTCCAAGTGGCCAGCTGTAATGGCTCTCCTTCCAGAAAAAACAACTAAAGGGACATACCTGAGAGACATGAATAGGGATA
>JAKAPZ010000087.1 GCA_021822985.1 Thermoplasmata archaeon
GATGAACTGTCAGGATTAATTTCTGAGATCAGAGACAATATCAAAATAAAGAGGGAAAACATCGTCAGCACCGCCAGAAACATCATCTATTGAAATTATTGTTTTGCAATCAAGTCTATTCGCGAGGATAGGGATGAAGGTCACTGATTCCTCGACCATAGTCAAGTTCTTTCACAAGAGCCGGGTTGGGAAAACCTACGCGAATACCTTTGTTGGAGGAAATTTCAATCTAACCTTCCCCCCAGGCTGGACACTTTTCTACTTCAAACGCTCTGACATTTCCCTGGATGTAACATGGCTAACATTCTGGTGAACTTCCGGAAATCGATCATCATTCGAGACCAGGAAGTCCGCGCGTAGCTGTACAGCGGTTGCGAGTACCATTGCATCTGGAAGTTTCAATCGTGTATTTGCCCTTATAATGGCTGAAGAGACTGCAATGTCTAACGACAGGGGCACAACTCTGAAATTTTTATTCGTTAAGATTGCCGATAAGAATCCACTGGCATCTTTATCTCTCTTATCAACATAGAATCCCGTTAGAACTTCTGAGATCACCAGCGTTGGTATAATGCCCTCAAGAACTCCGCTTTCAATTGCCAGCAACACTTCTTTTGAATGTTTGTAATACGGTGTTTCTTTGTTAAGAACATTAAGGAAAACATTGGTATCTATGCAAGCTCTAATCCCATTCATCTCTGATTTTTTTCATGGACTTCGTTGCTTTCTCACTTAGTGGGGAAGTACTCTCTAAAAGTGAGACCAGGCTCTTTTCCTCTGCCTTCTTGATTATGATGTCATCGCCTTTTTGCTCAAAGATTATTCGATCTCCCCTTGAGATTCCCAGAGTTTTCCTGATTTCTGCGGGAATCGTGATTTGGCCCTTTGATGTTATTTTACCCAGATCCAATATCATATTCCTACCCATAAGTAATCTATTCCTTACATTTAATTCTTACCAACCATTTGGAAGAAATAGGGGATGAGAAAGCATCCTCCATCTCAGATTTCATCGTCTTTCACCATGCGATTCCCAAATGCGAATGGTCGTGTGAGATCAGTATTTTACCCTTAAAACACATTAACCGATATGCTTCCAGAAGAACCAGGTTACATTGGCAACCTGAAGATAAAAAATAGAATTGTTATGGCTCCCATGATTTCCAACATTGGAAACCCAGACGGGTCAACAAACGAGAATCACATACAGTATCTTGAAGAGAGATCAAAAGGTGGTTTTGGTCTTATCATAACGGAATATACGTTTGTCAACAACAGGAACAGCAGGGGATCTGTAAATGAGCTGGGTGTGTACGACAGAAGATTCATTCCGAAGTTGCGCAGACTTACCGAAAGAATTCACATTCACGGAGCAAAAACATTCATGCAATTAGTCCACGCTGGTGGAAAGGCCTCTCAGCAGTTCAACAGGATGAGATCATTTGCACCCAGCAGTGTGGATTATGTTGGCACAACACCGTGGGAACTTTCACAGTCGGATATCTCGGAAATCCTCGAGGACTTCGTCCATGCTGCAAGGAATGCCAAAGATGCATTCTTCGATGGAATTGAACTCCACGGTGCACATGGGTACCTTCTTTCTGAGTTCATGGCACCTTCACTGAACAGAAGAACAGACAGGTACGGTGGAAGCCTTGAAAATCGTCTTAGATTTCCACAGGAAGTTCTGGATTCCATAAGATCAGAGATGGACTTTCCAGTGGGAATGAGGATCAGCCTTTTTGAGAATGGTGACTCCACATACGATCCTGAATATGGTTTGAAAATTGCCGATCACCTGCATAATCTGGATTACGTTCATTTTTCTGCAGGAATATTCAACCCTCCCGGATCATCTGCATCTTTCTATAATTCCAGAACTCATATATTGAATAAGCTCCCCAGAAGGCCAAAGGTTACCACCATGGTGGTGGGTTCCGTTGTAGATCGCAATGATGCCGAAAAAGTTCTATCCAGTGCCGATTTTGTGGCGGTGGCAAGGGCAAGTCTGGCGGATCCTTACTTTGCCACGAAAATTCTTGAGAAAAATACCCCCATAAGACCATGTATCAGGTGCAACCAGGCATGCAGGGATCTTGGACTGGGTGAAGTAAGGTGCACTGTAAACCCGGACACTGGTCTTGAAAATGTACTCAGACCATACAAAACCCACAAGCTCGCGGGTGAAATTGTACTTTCCGGAGGAGGTATAAAAGGAATGGAGGCAGCCATGGAAGCTGCAAAAAACGGACTGAAAGTAACACTCTACGATTCCAACCATAAGCTTGGAGGTCAGCTTCTCTCAATCAGTGATCATAGAAAGATGATTGAGTTCTCAAAACTCATAGACTATTATAAACAATCACTGGAAATTCTCGGCGTTGAGGTGGTATTGGATTCAAAGAACAATTCAGGGTTGATCTGTGATCCGGATACAGTTTACCCAGATCTGCCGGAAAAGGACGAAATATGGGTAGATTCCAACATATACAAGCACCATGACCAGGCCCTTGTATTATCAAGGGATCACAGAGTTTACATGAGCAGGAGGAGTCTCTCAAGCCTTGACAGATCCAGGGTGCTCGAATTCGAAAAACTTGCAGCGGAAAACGGGCTTGAATTTGTCGATCACCGTAAAGAAACATTTGATCTTTCAATAATAGAGAGAAACCAGTACGACATAAGATCAGCAATGGTGTCTGGAAGAGAACTTATACGTAAATATATTGAAAGGAACTCATCTGACTATCTCTAAACTTCTCCCCTGATCTTCCTCTCTCTTCTCTCTCTAACTGCCTTAATATCGGCTTCCTCTTCAGGGGTAAGTTCAAACCGTTCAGTTTTGAGATCACCAAGGAACTGCGCAGGTATTTCTCCAGTCAGAAAAACCTCATCTGTGGCTCTGTAGACCGGTTTATTGTTTGCTATCATCTCTCCCGTTTTAACAGCAAGTATTGATGGGGAATCAATGTGGTATAGCCCGGAGACATACGCCTGCCTGACATCTCTTGATAGATGAACCCATGTTTTGTCAGATGGGCTGATTCCCGTTTCCTTTATGAATTCGTACTCTTCCGGAGTTGTCTGGTAGTACAGTTCTTCAGGAATTCCATCGGTGGGCATATCGTCTATTTCTATTGGTATTGTATGCCCATATGTCGCCCTTATCTCCTCCCTGTCATTGACCTGGTATCTCTGCTTTGGATCAGTTCTGGCAAGGGCTTCAATATGGTAAGGTGTGAGCCATTCAAAAAATCTACGCTGTGCCTTTACAGCCGGAACTATAAGGTAGGTCTTTACCCATCCATGATCATCAAGTTTAATGCCATAGTTTTCAGGGAAATGCCTGAGCATCCCCGCCAGGACTCTTCCCATGGTCTCTATTTCCCTGGGATTCATCAGCAGTTTACCGCTGTTATCGCACACCGGACAGGCTTTTCCACGAAAAGGTCCATCCTGTCTGCAATCTCTTAGCTCAAGCTCCATTTATGACACCTCTTACAGCTTCAGCCACTTCCCTGGCAACAGTTATTTTACTCCATTTTCCGAAAATTGTGTCGGTTATAACAATGTCCTGGGTAATGGATGAAATTTCGTTGTAGGAACCGTTGGCAAAGATTCCATGTATTGCTGACACATATACTTTGTCAGCACCCCTCTCCTTCAACATATTTGTTGCCTTTATGATTGTTCCTCCAGTTGATATCATGTCATCCAGCAGGACAATGTTCTTCCCTGCAACGTCAATATCGGGAACAGTCATTGTTACAGTCCGGGAATCAATTCTCTTCTTGTCAATATTAAATGATTTTGCATTCAGGAAACCAGAAAGTTCTCTGGCCCTTTCAAGTCCCCCATCATCCGGAGATACGACATAGTCAATCTTCTTGTCTGAATAGTAATCCACAAGTGGTTTCACAATCTTGACATTTCTCAGCCCCTTTCGAGAAAATCTGGCTGTCCCAAGATCGTGGATCTCAACAACAATGAGTGAATCACAGAAATTCTCAACGGATTTCAGCATGACCATTGATGATATGGGTTCTCCACTTTTGTAAATCATATGCTGTCTTGCGTATCCGAAATAAGGTATTACTGCAATGACTCTACCCGCTCCATTTTCCTTTGCGGCATTGAGCATAAGAAGGAATTCTATTATTTCAGCATCGTTGCGTGTGTTTCCAACTGCAACAATATCTTCTCCCCTGAAGTCGCCAAGAATCCTTATGTACATCTCTCCGTCAGGAAATCGTTTTCTTTCAATATCAAGGAGATCACATTTGAGCTCAACTGCAATTTTCAGGGAAAGTTCTCTTGATGAAGAGGAGGAAATAATTTTCATTGACCATTGGGAATGTTCTCTCTTTTTAAATTTTTATGGTATACGCTACTGGAAAATTAAAAAAAATGATGCCTAGGGGATTTCAGACAGTATCTGTGAGGTTCTGCTAACGCCCAGCCTAAATTTTACTGGATCAGGTGGCATCCCTGAAGCTTCAAGCAATGCAAGAGCCTCGGAATAATTCTTAATGCCTCCTGCAACCTTAATTCCTATGTGTGAATTCAACCTCCTTGCGGTTTCTGCCATGAAGAT
>JAKAPZ010000017.1 GCA_021822985.1 Thermoplasmata archaeon
CCAAAATTCCATGCACATGCTGCCAGGCACTGGTGTGCCACAACCCTGTTAAAAAGGGATTCCCGGGGACAGAGGCTTGACATTAGGGAGGTTCAAATCCATTTGGGCCATAAGTCCCTTTCATCGACACAGGTGTATACCCATCTGAAAGAGAGGGAGGTTGCGGAACACAGTTCTGAGCATATGGAGAGCTTTTTTCGATCAGGTGTGAAAATCATGGATTCGCACATTTATGTTCAAATAAAACATGGGACTGAACATGAACATGGTGGGACCGTTGAGATTTGAACTCAAGTCACCAACACCCCAAGCTGGTAGGATACCAATCTACCCCACGGTCCCTTTGCACTGATTTATGTTTAAAAATCAGGAAAAAGGCATTATTTCATCTATGAGTTCTATGTGAGATAGAATCATTCTTCTGCAACAGTATTTCTCGAGGCCAAGATCGTCCATTATATTGGAAATTTCCTCGGGAGTAGGCTCTCTTCTTTTCTCCCTGATCTCATTGATCTTCTTCTGGAATTTTCTGTAATCGGAAGCAATTACCCTGTTGCAGCTGAAACATCTTATAGGTATAATCAAAATGATCACCTGTATGATTTCTGTCTTTTTGCCCTTGCGCCCCTTCCCTGAGGTTTCTTCGGAAGTTTTCTCCTTATATCATTGACCATGATTGTCCTGTCGTACTGCCTGTATATTTCCTCCACCGTGGAATCGTTGAGGTATTTCACTATTCCCTTTGCCATTGCAGTTCTTGCCGCATCTACCTGGCCCGTGACTCCTCCTCCGCTCACAGTGATCTCTATATCCATTACGTTGGCCTTGTCTCCTATAAGCATGACTGGCTCTATGAGTTTTTCCTTCAGAATTGCAACCGGATAGAGTTCAATCGGAAGCCCATTCAGGAGAAACTTTCCTGTTCCCTTCTTTGTGTATGCTCTTGCCTTTGCTGTTTTCCTGCTTCCCGTTGTGATTATCTGCTCTTTGGTATTACTCAATTATTTTCACCTCTTTTCCCATTGCTCTTGATATTTCTTCAAGTGTAACAAAGCCGCTGACCTTGTTGTTTTTTGCCTCTTCTATGACCTCTATTTTTGAGTTCTTGAGTGCTGCCGGTGTGCCGTCATAAACCATACATCTCTTGAGTGCTTCCTTTCCTCTTGTGGTCTTCTTTGGAAGCATCTCCCCTATGGATCTCTTCAGTATTGCTTTTGGAACTCTTGGATAGTATGGCCCTTTCCTGACGCTTCCGATATCTCTCCTCTCCATGAATTTCTTTGTAACGCTCGTTGGGTTTCCCGTTACCACTGTCTTTGCTGCGTTCACTATGACTATTTCCTCTCCATTGAGAAGTTCCTTTGCGATTATTGTTGAAAGCCTTCCGTAAACACAGTTTCCTGCATCTATAATTTTCATTTGTTCACCTTATTATTTTGACGTCTGTGCCTTTTGGCATCTCTTCAGCCAGCTGTTCTAAGGGTACGAATTCAGAACCTGAATCCCTGAGTTTTCTCATTGCCTTCTCGCTTATGAAAAGGGCTGATACCTTGAGTTTCTTGTCAATAATTCCGCTCCCCAGTATTTTTCCAGGAACAACTATGACATCGTCCTGTTTGCAGAGCCTTGAAATTTTTCCAAGGTTGACTGATGCATAATTTTTTCTTGAACCACTGAGTGATTCTGCTATATCTCTCCATATTGGAGAATTGTTTTCTCTTGAAACCTTAAGAAGATTTTCGATTGCAAACTTAAGATCCTGGCTTGACTTATTCTCTGTTTTAACCGACATTTTGACCATCAGAAGTAACACATAAATAATACGGCATTAATAAGGTTTTTTACTGTTATGCACTTCATTTTCAACACTGCCTGATCCGGCGTTTTTCGACTTGAGTTCTGCCGTCCCAAGATCTATTTTCCTCAGAATGCCCATGATCCTCAGGAATTCCGATCTGAGAAGACCGGATCTTGAGAACAGCCTCCTGAGCATTACCTCAGTTGCCGGCACTTTATGTCTTGAAAAATTCACCTTTTCGAGTATTTCAGAAATCCTGTTTACAAGTATTGTGATTTCCTGTCCGCCTGCCTTCTCCTTCTCAGGGAACTCAAGATTTTCCACCTTCAACCCTTCATACATTATGATGGCAGCTGCATGGGATAAATTGTAAACCGGATATTCCTGACTGCCCGGTATTGTTATGAAGAAATCGCACAGGGAGAGTTCTCTGTTCCTGAGCCCATCCCCTTCCCTCCCCATTATGAGGCATGTGCTCAGGGATGGATCATAGAAATCTTTCCAGAATCTTTCAGGTTCCACAGGCAGTCTCCTGTAATCTTTCAGGTTGCCTGAAGGAACGGATGATGTGGCTACAAGCACATCGAAATCATTTCTCAATTCTTTTACACTTTTATAGAAAATAGAACTGTCAAGAATTGGCTTTGCTTCCATAGCACGGGAATATGCGTCATCATCAAGAAAAGATGTTCCTATAACAATGAGGTTAAAAAAATTGGTATTTTTCATTGCCCGGGCAATGGCCCCGATATTTCCCTGTACTTCGGGTTCCGTCAGGGCAATGTATATTTTGGAATAATCAGGCTTCATTATGGGAGTCTTCAGGTTCCTGCAGCGGGCTGTCTTCGCCGGAAGCAGGTTTGGCCTCTGATGCTGTGTCTTCCTTCTTTGGCTCAAACTTCTCAAGAATGACTATGGTCCTGTCCCTGATGTTCTCCCTTGCACTGTTGACCACATTGAACTTTGCGTTGAACCATTCCAGGTTGAACCTGAGATCCTCCGGGACTGATACAGATATTTCATTTCCAGACTCTGCGACATCGAAGGTTGTCCAGAGTTTGCCCGTGTGCTGCTGGATGATTGCCTTCATCCTGTCTGCATCCCCGTCTATCTTTGAAACAATGTTGTACTTGTAAAAGACATCCTTTCCTGCCCATGGGTGATTGAAATCCACGACAACTCTTCCGGGGCTCACTGAAAGAATTCTGCCCTTCCTGTTCCCTATTCTTACCTCATTTCCGGGTATTGGGTCGATCTTGTTTTTCTGGAATTCTGAATATGGATGCACCTTTATGTTTTTGGCGTCTTTCTCACCATATGCTTTTTCAGATTTGATCTCGACTTCCTCTCCTTCTCCAACGTTTTTGCCAAGAATGCTCTCGTTTATCTCATCAAACAGATCTTTGGTTCCAACTATAACAGGCATTTCGCTGTAGTCCTGCTCTTCATCGAATATTTCGTTTTCCTTTGCAACTGCCTCGATATTTGTGGCCACGAGTTTTTTATCGTTGCCGATCCTCATTTCGTATGTGATCTTTATAAAGTCTCCATTGTTCATCTTATCACCAAATGGTGAATGGGTAATTTTAAATATTATTTAAAGGTATTCTGCTAATTGTGCATGTGGCATATTCCTGCAATGCAAGCCCTTTTTTTAATTGACCACTACTGCTTCCTGAACAGAATGGCAGAAGAACGCATACAAAACGCAATAAATGAAATGTTAAGATTTCCAGCAGGAATTACCTGCTGTATCCGGAAAATACTGTTCATGAATAGACTGCCCCAAGATCCCAGTCCACATACACGGGTTCATTGCCGGGTTCACTCATCACGATGGAGTTCCTGAAATATGTTTTTCCTGAATTCACAATTTTTTCAAGGGAAGATCTCTCTACATCGCCCCTGAATACGAAAATTTTGTATTTTTCCAGCATCCCTTCATCGAGCCTTCCAACCCCATCAGGGAGCACCAGCATGGAATCTGCATTTATGGTGCCTGAAATCTTTGCTCCACCCGTATATCCCCTCATGATCAATTTTCCTGCAGTCATGACCGTGACCTGCGATGTTCCGGAAAAAAGAAATTGCCCGGTTCCGGATGCAACCACTATCCTTTCCCATTTCATTATGGCACCTTTCTCCTGAAGTTCGTCTATGATTCCACTGATGCTCTTCTGCTTCCCGATGTCAATGATCACGGGCCTCACACCCCTCAATATGCCCATCTGCCCTGCAACTGCCCTTGATGGTGTTGCAGCTGTGACCTTCACCTCCGGCCTGACTGCACATACCATCCTTGCGGTGTTTCCTGTCCTTGTGAGAACAAGTATCCTGTGGGCCTTTGCCTCATGGGACATCACCTTTGCAGCCCTCGCTATGGAGTATGTGATCCTGCTTCCGCTGAATTCTTCCGGCTCGCTGTATGAGAAAAATTCCTTTTCCACAAGAAGGGCAGTGTCTTTCAGTGTTTCGACTGCTTTAAGCGGGTATTTCCCGATGGCTGATTCTTCGGAGAGCATGAGTGAATCAGCACCATCCATTATGGCATTGGTCACGTCCGATATTTCGGCTCTTGTTGGTGTCTCGTTCTCCACCATGCTCTCAAGCATCTGTGTTGCTACTATGGTCGGAATGCCGGAGGCCCTTGACTTCCTGATTATAAGCTTCTGGCTCAGGGTAACCTCATTTATGGGCATCTCGACGCCAAGATCTCCTCTTGCCACCATCATGGCATCTGACGCCTTCAATATCTGCTGGAGATTGTCCATGGCCTGCTTTGTCTCGATTTTTGAAATGATCTTGCATGTTCCGCCCATCTTCAGTATCTCATCATGCACCTGATCGATCTCCTTCCTCTCCTGCACGAAGGAGAGGGCAATGTAGTCAATCCTGTTCTGCACGGACAATTTCAGGTATTCCATGTCCCTTTCCTGCAGGATACCCAGAGGAACATACCTGCCCGGAATGTTCATCCTGCCGTTGTTTTTCAGTGTTCCCTCATTTTCGGCAAGAATAGTGCATACCCCGTCCTTATTCTCCACAACGGTGAAAATCAGCTTCCCGTCCATGAAGAGTATCCTGTCATCCTTCCGGATAATTGGGATGACTGCATCCACTGCAACCGCTATATCTGTATTATTGGCCTTTCCGGAAAGTGTGTATTTTTTTCCGCTCTCAATCATAATCTGGGGTTTTCCTGTTAATGCCCTAAGTTCTGGCCCCTTCAGATCCACCATTATTGCCACGCAGATTCCGTCAGATTCATAAATCCTGTCCCTGAACCTGACGAGTTCCAGAAGATCTTCCGGCCTGCTGTGTGCCGTATTCAGCCTTATGCACGTTGCGCCTGACATAATCATTTTTCTTAAAACTGCTTCATCCCTGCACGATGGCCCATATGTTATAACTATCTTTGTGCCGGGCAGTGCGCTCTGATCCATGGAGTTTAATGAATTCTACACTAAAAATCTTTTCAGGATTCAACATTTTTTCTCGGAGATATCTTCTCCCTCATCTCCTTCACGATTCTTTCGATATTGAATCCCGGTATCTGCTCCTCATAGAGAACCACAGCCATTGGAGACAGTTCCACAGTTACAGGTGTTGTCCTGAAGAATTCCATATTTCTCACCATGGTCTTCATGTGGGCTGGAACGCTTTCCTTTACACCCTTGTAGACTATATCCGTGGAATTTGCCATTCCACCGCCAAGCATTATTGCCTCCGGATCAAATATGTTTGCAAGGCTTGCGATCCCCGAAGCCATGCTGTCGACAAAGATTCTTGCCATGTCAAGGCATTCTGCGTCCCCTCTGGATGCACCGTCAAAAAGATCCCTTGCCTCTGGGGGCCTGCCTGTTATCTTCCTCAGGTAACTGGAACTTTTTCCTATGCCGCTTGTTCTCAGCATTTCACCGATGGCCCTTCCTCCGGCAACAGTCTCGAAACATCCTGTCCTTCCGCATCCGCAGACATTTCCATCACTTACTACCCTCATATGGCCGAATTCCCCGGCCATTCCGTTTGAACCGCGGTATACCCTGTTGTTCATGAAAATGCCTCCACCTATTCCAGTGCTGAGAGTTACATAGATGAAATTGGAGAAAATCTTCCCGTTCCCGAATATCTTCTCCGATATGGCAACCGCAGTCGCATCATTCTCAATATATACTGTCTTTCCCAGTATATCTTCAAGAATTGATGAAAGAGGTATTTCCTGCCCTCCAAAGAGATTGGGGGAAGATTTTATGACACCGCTCTTCCCGTCCACAGCACCGGCAAAAACAACCGATATTATATCCACAGGAGATTCGGAGTGCTCCTCAGCTTCCCTTGACATATCCACGAGTTTTTCCACAAGATCCATTGGTGTTTTGAACAGTGGTGTCGGAACCTTCTCCCTGTAGAGTATCTTTCCATTCCTGTCTGAGAGGAAGAGAGAGATTTTGGAGCCCCCCACGTCAAACCCGATGATCATTCCTTCACACCGTCTTTTCTCACAACCAGTGTCAGATTCTTTATTCCCATCACCACTATGGGCTCACCCTTCTCAATTCTCTCATTTTCGTAAGGGATTGCCTTCCATCTAACACCATCAATGGATACCCAACCATCCTTCCCTATATCAGTATCCGCAATACCTCTTGCATTGATCAGGGATTCCCATCCGGTGGCCGGTCTTCCCACCTGTGATCTGATGATCCTGTGAAGGTAATATGCAAGGAAAATGCCGAGCACTATGAGTATGGCCCCAATAACGTAGAATGAACTGGAAATGGGAGATGGCGAATATGCACCTGCATAGGGTGAATATGTGATGTCATACTGCGGAGAAATGAGGAGAAAAGTTCCGAAAAGATCAACTGTTATGCCCGATATAAGGGCAATTCCGTGTGATGTCTTGAATTCAAGGAATATGAGAGCAGAGCCGATGATGAGCATTGCGATGCCTACGAGGGATGCATCTATGAGCTGTGCACCGAGGAGCCCCAGAATGATCATCACAAGCCCCACCACTGTGAGGAATGCTGTCCTGTGATATAGATCAAGAAGTATCGCAAGCGAACCTATGGAGATGAGTATCCCATCCGTAACTGAATTGCTCAGGAAACTCAGAAGCTGATCATAATATGATTCTGACACTGTGGCCTGCCTGTAGGATGACAGGTTATTTGCGGTGAGAAAGGCTGAGAAGTTTGCTGCAACCCCGTTGGATATCTTCTCTGTGAGTGCCTGGGAATCCGAGAGGGCGACATCATTATAGACCATGTTCGCTGCCTCTGTGACATTCCTTCCATGAGCCTGTGCCAGTGATGACATGAGCGCTTCCATTCCATTGAGAGTGTGATTCTCCTCAAGGCTTGTTCCACCAACCACTATGGGCGTTGAAGGCCCTATCTCAGAGCCGGGGCCCATCCATATGCTGTCGGAAGCCATTGCGACATATGAGCCTGCAGATGCACCGAGGCCGTCAGGCACGACATATGTGTACACAGGGACTCCCTGCGCTTCGGTCTGGTTAATGCTTGTGACCATCTGAAGCATGCTTGTGAGATAACCCCCGGGCGTGTTCATGCAGATGACCACTGCCGAGGTTGTGTTTTTGCTGAGGCCTGAGAGTGCACTGCATATCATGCTCGCCGAGCCCGGATCTATGGTCTCATAAAGATCAATAATCACCAGATTTTTCTGAGTGGCGGCGGAATGGTATATCTCCACGCTGTTCTGATTTTGATCAGAAAAAGAACTTTTTATATAAACTGTGGATAGTAAAACCAGTGAAACAAGGAATATGGAGAATAGAATTATCTTCCAGTTCATATCTATAAATGCAAAATTGGAATATTTAATTTTGCCCACTCTCCGGAAAAACTTATAGCATGGAAAAGATTTTTACAAATTCCACATACCCATGGGATGAAAGAGAACTTCGTATCTGACATTGACGGCATGGCAGCAGGAAAAGAAGTTGTCGTCAGGGGATGGGCACAGGAAATAAGGGTGATGAAAAATATAGGATTCATCATTATCAGGGATTCTACAGGCCTCGTGCAGGCAACTGTGAAGAGGGACTGCCCGGATTTCCAGCTTCTTGAGAAGATGTCCAGGGAGAGCGTTGTCTCCGTTTCTGGAATCATACCGGAATCCATCAAGAGCAATGTGGGAAGAGAGATCATAACATCACAGATCACAGTTCTGAACGTTTCAGAAACACCTCTCCTGATTGGGATCACAGATAATGTGGAAACGGACATGGATACCAGATTCAACAACAGGTTCATAGATCTGAGAAAACCTGAAATTGCCAGAATATTCAGGGCAAAATCTGCAATTCTCTGGGGCATGAGGAATTATCTAATGTCAAACAAGTTCATGGAGGTGCAGACTCCGAAGACGGTTTCTGCAGCGACTGAGGGGGGAGCGGAACTCTTCCATGTGAAATATTTCGAGAAAGATGTCTTTCTGAACCAGAGTCCACAGCTCTACAAGGAAATGCTAGTCGCATCAGGTGTTGAAAGAGTCTTTGAGGTTGGGCCCGCATTCAGGGCAGAGGAGCACAACACCCCGAGACACCTGAATGAATTCACATCCATTGATATTGAGATGGCTTTTGCAGACCACAACGATGCAATGCACATGCTTGAAAATGCCATTGCAAACGGAATCGGAAATTTCCTGAGTACAGTGAAGGATGCAGAATCATTCTCGCTGCTGAAGAACAGACCGGAGACGCCTTTTCCAAGAATTACATACAGGGAATGCCTTCAGATCCTGAAGGAGAATGGTTATCCCGCAATTCATGGAGAGGATCTCAACAATGAGGCCCTGAAAATAATAGGGAAGAGGTTCGAAGGATTCTATTTCATAACCGAATGGCCCAAGTCAGTCAGGCCCTTCTACACCGCAACACTTGATGAAGACCCGGAATACACGAAATCATACGATCTCCAGTTCAGGGAGATAGAGATCACCTCAGGGGCCCAGAGAGTGCACAACCCTGTTGAACTTAAAAAAAGAATAGAAGAAAAAGGCCTTAACAGCGAAAATTTTGAGTTCTACCTGAAAACCTTCAGGTACGGGATGCCACCGCATGCCGGATGGGGCCTCGGCCTTGAAAGGCTTGCTCAGGTAGTTCTGGGCCTCCCCAATGTGAGGGAAGCTTCACTATTTCCCAGAGACAGAACCAGAGTTTTTCCCTGAGTTCTTCTTAATTTTATTTTCGCCAAAAACAAGCCGGTCCATCTCATCCAGGTCGGATGCACCAATCAGGTCGTCTATGTCTTTTTTCTTAACCATATGCAAGACCATGTTAACTAACGAAAAGTAAAATAAAAATATTTTGGTATATCTAATTACTACCAGTTGATGCATGGATTCTTTGTGCCTGCAATGCGCAGGCCGGAATACCTGATTTCTTAACCCATGGAAATGATTGAATAATATGGAGAGAAAATCAACCTGCAAATCTTGCTGCAAGCAATACAAAGATTATGGAAACCACCATGTAAATCATGTACCACCTGATTGAACTGTTCATGATCCTCATGGTGAATCCCCTTGCAAATTTCCTGTATGCCCTTGATACCTGCACGGTGAATATCCAGAAAACATCTGCCATGGCTATCCTCTGGCTCTTGTGGCCCATGTCAGTCCTCAGGATCTTTTTCAGCATCATCCTTATGTTGTTGGAATAGGCATAGGAATTGTACGGTTCGAAACTGTCCCTCCCATTGTTCCACACCGGAACTGTTCTTCCTGAAGGCTTGCCGAACAGCGCGATTGCGGAAAGCGTGAAAATGGAAAGCAAAGCAAGGATGTAGTCAGGAGAAATGAGCCCGAAATCTGTCCCGCTGAACATGGATTCAATAGTTGAGCCGTTGAACACCAGAACAGATGGAACACCCCCTACAAATGCACTGAACATGAAGAATGGCGAGGCTGCAAATGTTGCCACAAGCAGGATACCCATGAAATACAGAGATTGCCTCTGCACAGGATCCGCTCTGGCCTTTCCATTTCCCATGGATGTGAATTTGAGGATCTTCATCATTGCACCAAATGCAAATCCCTCACCAAGAGCAAGTAGTGAACCTGCAGCTATGGAAATTATTCCAAGAAACCCGGGTTCCACTGCACCCATGAAGAACATTTCCAGCATCATCCATGTGCCTAGCCCCCCGATGGTGGGAAACAATCCGGCCATGGATGCAGTCCCAAGAAGCATTCCCGCTTTCAGTTTCGAATCGCGGGAAGGATTTCTCTCTGAGAAGGATTCCACTCCTGTGGCCCCTATGCCTGAGAATATGAGGGACTTGGAAATTGCATGGGAAAGCGCGAACACAACGATGGTCGCAAGTGCGAATTCCCTGAGAAGGGATGTGTCTGCAATCATGTAGAAGCCGATTGTGGACAGGATCACTCCGTTGCTCTCCACAGTGCTGAAACCTGCCAGCATCTTTGAGTTTTCAGAAACATAGGCAAACAGGGATGCAAATATCACCGACATTACGCCGATCGCTATGAGGAAAATCCCGAAATACATGGAAACAGGACTCAGCAGCATGAGTTCAACTATGCCGAATACGCCCATCAGTGTCATTGTGCTGCTCAGAATGGCTGAAGCATTTGATGGTGCATTTCCATGCGCAATGGGGAGCCATTCGCTTATCATGAACGGAACCATTCCCATCTTCACCATTGCACCAATGGTGAACAGTACAGATGGTATGATGGAATTGACGGCTACAATATCAATGGTTCCAGTCAGATAGTATGAATATGCAGCACCTGCCATGATGAAAACAGTGCTGAACTCACTGAATGACATGAATATGAATGGAGGATGGCTGTCCTTCCTGTTCAATCCGATAATGGCGTAACTTGCAATGGACATGACCTCCCATCCTGCAAGGAACTGCAGGTAAGTATGTGATACCAGTATCAATGCCATTCCCAGAATAGATATGGAAAATAAAGGGGCAAGCCATTTTCCGTATTTATCACCGTATGTCAGGGAAAACAGGGATACTGAAATCCATGCGATGGTACTGATGGCAGTGAAGGAGGAAAGGTATGTGAATGACAGAAGAGAAGCTGTAAGGAACAGTATAGAGGAAATGATCACTCCAATATAACCTGCTTTTCTCCAGAAATAAGAAACAGGAACAGTAACCGCAAATGGCAGGATACAGTAAATTGATATCACTTCAATCACCCCTTGCCTTTTCCAGTGCGGAAAGGATCGTGTATGGATTCGGGGGGCATCCGCCTATGACCACATCGTATTTCTCCTCTGCAAGGGCCCCCTTTCCCATTATTCCGCCTGTGGCTGCACATGCCCCAAGTGCAATGACAAGCTTTGGCCCGGGCATCGCATCCAGTGCCAGATCAAGCGCCTTCTTCATTCCCTGTGTCCACACACCCATTATGACTATTGCATCTGCATGCCGTGGAGTGTTGGTGAAGAATATCCCAAATCTTGTCATGTCGTACTGTGGCGATGCGATATTGTGCAGTTCTGCATTGCATGCACCGCATGCGCCGGAGTCGAAAGGGAAGAGATGGAATGACTTATTGAATGATGGCTCCTTTTTCCTCACCTTGAATATGTTGAAATTACCATTTGGTGCGTAAGAGGGAAGGCATTTTCTGCAGAAAATACACCTGTCAAAGATCCATTTCCCATCCACTATGGCCTCCACCGGACATTGAGGATTGCCATCCCCTTTGAGCGCTGTGCTCCATAATGCAACTTCACCAGGTTTCACCTCCGGAAATTTCTCAGTCACTATTCCCTTCCTCAGCCCCCTGAGGAACCACAGGCCCTTTATCACTGCAGAACCACCCCCGCCTCAGCAACCCAGATGCCATAACTTTCCCAGTTGAAATGAAAATCAGTGAATATGTTTCCCTTCATGGATTCCCGGAAGGATTCGATGTTTCGTATGGAAGGCGGTATGTATCCGGAAGATTCCAGCTTTCCCCCTGCGATCTTTACGCTACAGAACAGATCTCCCGGGGGACTTTCCACCCTTGCCATGCCTTCCCCGTCCTTCATTGAATAATCATACTTGCCGAGATCCCTGCATCTCTTTTCCAGATGCTTTATGATGTTGGATGAGACCTCTATCTCCTCTGCCCTCACCATGAATCTTCCGTATGCATCCTTTTCATCGTTTGTGACAATGGCATATGATGTGTCCTCATATGGAAGCGTTCCTGAATCCATTCTTGCATCATGCATCATGCCGGATGCCCTTGCAGCGGGCCCAATGCTTAAACTGTCCCGGTTAATCCCATTATCCTGCAGCCTGTTGATGAATAATTTTGATTCTGAAAGGCCACGGAATATATCATTGAAGTCTTCTGCAACTGAGCCTGTCTGCTTTCCGATAACTTCAGTATTGAAACATGAGTTGTTGATTGAATTCACTCCAAAGAAATATCTGTGGCCCCCCCTGCGCCCTATGATCCTTGACATTTTCTCCCTGAGAAATGCAAGCTGGTTTACCGGAACTCCAAAGCCTGCAGCCTGTGCCATCCTTTCTATGACCATGAGGTTGCTCCTGATTCTCTCGCATTCAATCTGCACTATCCTGTTGTACTGCAGCTTTCTGTCCGGAATTATATCCATGGCGTCCTCAAGTGCGCTTATGAAGCATATGGCATGTGAAGCACCATGGAAGCCGTTGATTCTCTCGATCTTCATGAGAGCGTCAACCGGATTTGAACGTGCGAGGCGTAAGATCCTTTTTCTCACATCTGTCCCCACATCCACATGGTTTATGATCTCACCCGGAGTGAAGAGATCAATCTCGGAGGACTCCAGCATCCCTGATGCGGGCCCGTATGAAAATATGAATTCCTGATCTGCTTTCCTGTAAGTTGATTCCTTCTGCCTTGCGGATGCATTCGTGTATGTTTCAGCATAAATGTCCATGTTCGCTGTGCTTCCAATGAACCTTCCCTGTGGTTCATCATTCCTATACCAGTGCATTCACGTAACCTCCAAGTAAAAATATCCCAATCAGAAGGGATATTGCCGCACATGCGATTGCCGTTCCTGTCATGAGCCATCCGGGTTCGCTGTTCTCTGAAGAACCCCTGAAAACCATTGATGAAATGTTGTAATTTACCCCTATGAAGGCAGTCATCACGAAGAAGATCACTATGGAAAACTGGATGATGTTCTGTCCTGCAAGTGCGGAAAGTATGAAAAACTCCCCTATGAAAACACCGAATGGAGGGGCCCCTGATGCTGCCATTGAGGAAAATACAAGAGATGTTGAAGTCCATGGCATTCCCTTCCATAGTCCTCCAATCTCATCTATATTCTTTTTGCCCGTGGATTTCATTATATTTCCTGAGGAGAAGAAAGCACCTGATTTTGCAAAGCTGTGAGTGATCAGAAGAAGAAGCGCCCCGATTACTCCTACACCCCCCATGGCAAAGCCAAGCAGGGCCATGTTCATGTTCTCCATGGTGGAATAGGCAAACATTCTCTTGTAGTTCCTCTGATATGCGAGGAAGAGTGACGATACTGCTATGGATATCACTGCAAACCATGTGTAAAGAAGAGGAAACGGATCAATCTGGTATATCCTGTAAAGCACATAAAGGGCAACAGGCAGAAGCACACCAGAAAACATTGCACTGACTGGGGCAGGGGCCTCGCTGTGGGCATCAGGCAGCCATGTGTGTACTGGAAATACGCCTGTTTTTGTGCCAAATCCTATCAGTGCTATGGCAACTATGATCCTTTCCAGCAAACCTCCTGCGGGGTTTGTATGAATTATGTCATAAACATTGAGCGTGTGGAACTGGTAATAGATCAGTATTATGGATATGAATGCAAAGGCAACTCCTGCCGAAACAAGTATTATGTATCTCCATGCGGCTTCCAGTGAAACATCTGACTTCTCCCCTATTATGAGAAGTGCAGAGCATATGGTTGTTGCCTCTATCCCGACCCACATGAATCCATAATTGTTCATTAGAAGCGTGAAGAACATGGAAGCGGAGAAGAGATTCAGAAGTGCATAGTATGTTTTCTCCGATATTCCTCTCACCTGTATATCCTTCATATAATTCAGGGAATAGATAGTGGATGCGAGGTATATGGAGGAGACCATGACGAGAAATATCCAGCTTGTGAAATCCACATAGAATACACCATGGAAGGGTGACTGGAAATATATCATGACGGAAAGAATGACATCAGCAACTCCCGCTGCGATGCCTGCGGCCCTGATCTCCCATTTATAGAATGCGCATGCGATTATGGGTGCTGCTATTATCAGATAAGGAAATATATGCATCTTTTACCCCCTCAATTCCTCCAATGGATTGTGCGTGAATTTCTCCAGCACCACAATGGAAGATATTACAACCAGTGCAAGCACGTCAAGGAAAACACTTGCCTCAATTATGAGAGGCACGGGAATCAGGAAAATGGCAAAGAGCACGAGAGAGTTCTCCTCCTCTATGTATCCTGTTATCTGCGAAAATGTGGTGTTCCTAGAGCCTATGAGAAACAGGCCCTGAAAGAAGAGAGCAAGCGGAAATACCAGTATGGTACCTCCGGATATGTTTCCTGCAATGCTGAAATTTATTCCGGAAAATACAAGGGAATATATGATGAATGTGCCAATCATTATGAACACAAGATCCAGCAGAAGGTGAGATGCGATTCCAATCTCCTTCTCCCTCAAATCGGAACCCTTCCCCGGTATCCTCCGTTCAAGAAGTTCCGTGATCAGATATCCCCTGAGCACAAGAACAAGAAGCCCGAGCACCACCAGATCAATTGATGACTCCGCGTAAGCAAGAACGAATATGGTTGCTGCTATGAGGATTGACTGGATGAACTGGCCCCTCACCATGGAACGGATGTACTCCTGTGCCTGGATGTAGAATCCTGAAACTGTTGCAAGAGCAGCAGACAGAAACACGATGTTCTCGATGGCGTTCATCCGAGCAGCACCCCGAATGCAAGAAACAGAATGGAAAATGTGAAGGCGGTTGCAAGATAATCAAGTATCCTGAAGAGCCTCATCTTTGCAAGTGTTGTCTCGATCACGGCCACAATCACAATCAGAAGCATCCACTTGAGGAACATTATGGGTATATCCAGCAGGAAATATGGAAATGATGATTGCAGGAACCATGGAAACAGGAAAACGTTCAGCAGTATGGAACCAAGAATATACTGTTTCATGTGCCCTGACCACTTGTTGATGGCAAGAAGCCTTCCACTGTACTCATAATTCATCCCTTCCTCGATCATTCCCAGTTCTGCAAGCCCGGGACTTTCCAGTGGAAGCTTTCCTGTCTCGTAGAAGAAGAGCATGAAGAAAGCAAGCGTGGCAAATATATGTTCAAGTGTGAGGCTCTGGAAGGGATTTGCAGAGAGGAAATTATTGGTCACATATGGATTGTTAGTCTTGGTGATGAGCGATACGGCAAAGAATACTGTGATAAGTGTACCCTCCGAGAGGAAAATGAATGATGCCGTCCTGACTGCTCCCAGCGACATGAAGTTGCTGCCAGATTCCAGTGAAGATGCAATTTTTATGAATGCTGCAAGGGAGAAGAGTATCGCTCCTCCAAGAAAGTCTGCGCTTGCAGTGAAAAATATGGGCACGGGGACGAGTATGGGGACTATGAGGGCAATCAGTGAATAGATGCCGAAGATCACATAGGGGCCATACCTGAAAATGAATCCTGAACCCCGCGGAATTAAGGTCTCCTTCCTGAGAAATTTCCAAATATCCCTGTAGGGCTGAAATATGCTGGGGCCCCTTCTTGATTCGATCATTGCCTTCAACTTAGCAAGGATTCCGGAATACAGCGGAGCGGTCAATACCACGAAGAAGTACTGGGACAGAGTCATCATTAATGTTTCCACATAGCCATTCAACATTACCACCATACACCTATTACCTCATAGGCGTCATCATCTCAATTTTCAGAGCAGTTCAGCCTTTCGTTGAAGGCTCAGGGGAACGTCATCCCAATTTAACAACAATCAATATTGATATTTTAAATTTTTTATGCATACATTTTAGGACAAAGTGGATGACAGATATATTTTTAAACTGCCTTTTTATTACCACGGGATTCAATGGGAAGCATAAGATCACAATACGTGAAAAAGATTGCAGTTGATCTGGTAAATTCAAACCCAGACATATTCACAGACAATTTTCACCAGAACAAGAAGATAGTCCAGGGCGTCATAGAAGGCGCATCCAAGAGAGACACGAACCTTATTTCCGGTTACACCACGAGGTATGTAATAAAAAGAAGAAATAGGGCAGCAAAAGAAGCTGAATTCACGGGCCAGACCGTGGAATAATCTTTTATTCCGTAATTCATCCTTTTTAAAGCAAAAGTATTGAAGTTCAATCGGGCGGAACAACCGTTACCGGAACTTTTGACAGTTTTATTATCTCGGAGCTGACTGATCCGAGAATGAATTTGCTAATTCCTGAGAGCTTTCTGGTTCCCGTTATGATTAGATCAATCTTAAGTTCCTCGCATTTGGAGATTATCCTCGAAGAAACATCGTCTCCTGTTCCTTCAATTATGATGTATGTGTATTTGACTCCTGATGGCTTGAGAATTTCTTCAGCGGCAGACTTGACTTTCTCACCATACTGTTCCTGATCTGTGACCACTGTTTCCGAAAATATGCCGTCAGCTCCTGTGAGGGCCCTTACAAGAGTGGGGTTCACATGAATGACAATATACTCCTCACACACGCTGCTCAGGGAGAGGGCGAAGTTCAATGCTTTTACAGAGCTCTGGGAATTGTCGAATGAAATGGCAATCCTCATATGTATAACATCAGTACTTAATATAAAAAAATTATCTTTGTTAAATATTGCTTATTTGCTGAACCATGATTTCTTATCGAGTTCATCCCTGAGCTTCGTTATGAGTTCCTTCTGGCTGGAACTCAATTTCTTCGGAACTGAAACCGATATCCTCACGTTGATGTCTCCACTGCCATTTCCCCTTATTCTCTGGAAACCCATCCCCTTGATCTTCACTATATCATTGGGCTGTGTTCCGGATGGAACGGAGAAGGTGATGAGCTTGCCGAAAATGGATACCTGTTCCTCGGAACCAAGAGCTGCTTCCGGAAAACCTATCTCCTTGCCTATCAGTATGTCATCCCCGAACCTCTCAATTCCCCTCTCGGGCCTGACTTTTATGAAGATATAAAGATCTCCTGAATGACCATTCTCCATCTCTCCGAGGCCCCTGAGAAGCATCCTTGAGCCGTCAGCTATTCCTGGTTTTATCTCGATTGTCTTCTTTTCTATGACCGATTTCTTCCCTGATCCGTGACAGGTCATGCATTTCCTGTCACCGGTGTATCCCATTCCCCTGCATGTCCGGCAGGTTATGGTGTTTATATACCTGAAGGGGCCATTCTGCTGGACTATCCTTTCCTGGCCTGTTCCATTGCACGCCCTGCAGGTTTTCACGTTTCCCTCGTATCCCTTCCCCTTGCATGTGTCGCAGTCAACGCTTCTCCTGAACTTGATTTCCTTTTTCGCTCCAGTATAGGATTCAGCCATGGTGAGATCAAGTTCCACTGAGAGATCCAGCTGTGCTTCCCTTCTACCGGATGCGCCTGAAAATGGAGAGCCACCGCCAAAACCCCTGAATATCTCATCGAATATGTCCGAAAAATCTGAGAAATGCGTGAAGTTCTGCCAATTGAATCCTGAGCCGGGTCCATTGCCAAAATCAGCTTTGCCGGTCTGATCGTAAATCTTCCTCTTGTTCTCATCAGAGAGTACTTCGTATGCCTCCCCTATTTCCTTGAACTTTTCCTCTGCTTCCTGCTTCTTGTCCGGATTTACGTCAGGGTGCCACTTCTTTGCAAGTGTTTTGAACGCCTTCTTGATTTCTTCCTGCGATGCAGTTTTTTCAACACCAAGAGTTGAGTAGTAGTCCTTGCTCACCTGGCTCTACCTCTACTGGTTTTCATTACTGTCATCTGAAGCTTCTTCAGATTCTGTTTCTGAACTTCCTTCTGATCCGGCTTCCTGATTCTGGTCATTTCCGGGTTCTTCCTGTGCCTGGCTGGCAGAACTGTAAAGATTTTCGCCTATTTTCTGTATCTTCTCTGAAAGTTCTTTGGTATATTTCTCCACTTCATCCTCGTTGGTATTCTTGATTGCATCTTTCAGTTTTGCTATGATAGCCTTGGTTTCATCCAATTCTGTCTTGTCTATCTTCTCACTGTTCTCGTTCAGGGTTTTTTCCGCAGAATATGCAAGATTCTCAGCCATGTTCATTTTTTCTATCTGCTCTCTCTTCTTCTTGTCCTCTTCCGAGAATTTTTCTGCCTCTTCCTTCATCTTCTCTATCTGTTCCTTGGAGAGCTTATTCTTTGCCTCGATGGATATCCTCTGTTCCTTATTGGTTGCCTTGTCTTTTGCGCTCACTGTCAGTATACCATTTGAGTCAATGTCGAAGGTGACCTCAATCTGCGGTATTCCCCTAGGTGAAGGTGGAATTCCCTCAAGGTTGAACTGTCCCAGTGAAACATTGTCCTTTGCAAGGCTTCTTTCTCCCTGGACAACATGGATTGTTACTATTGTCTGCATATCGGCAGCAGTGGAGAATAACTGTGATTTTCTCACCGGTATGGGGGTATTTGAATTGATAAGTGGTGTTGATACTCCACCCAGAGTCTCTATTCCAAGAGTCAGCGGTGTAACGTCCACGAGCACAATATCCTTTATGTCGCCTGCAAGAACGGCTCCCTGAAGTGCAGCACCCGTAGCAACACACTCCATTGGGTCGACTCCGCCCTCGACCTTCTTTCCAAAGAAGTCTTCGACGTATTTCTTCACATAGGGAATTCTTGTTGGGCCCCCTACCATTATGATCTTGTCTATTCCGCTTTTTGGAATATCAGCCTCCTTGATGGCCGTTTCGAGAGGATGCAGGGATCTGTCAACGATTGGCTTTATGAGTTCTTCGAACTTTGACCTGCTGATTGAAAGCTGCACATGCTTTGGCTCATTGTTTATGACTGTTATGTAAGGGAGGTTTATCTCAGTTTCAAGCGTTGATGAAAGCTCAATTTTTGCTTTCTCTGCCGCATCCTTGAGCCTTATGTATGATTTCTTGTCTTTGGAAAGATCAAAACCCTCCCTGCTCTTGAAGTCGTCCACTATGTATTTGATAATGGCTTCATCCATATCTGTACCGCCGAGTTTTGTGTCTCCTGATGTGGATTTCACTTCGAAAAGGCCATCCTCAAATTCCATAACTGTAACATCAAGGGTTCCTCCTCCAAGATCGTATACAAGAATTTTCATCGACTGGTTCTGCTTGTCTATTCCGTATGCAAGCGATGCGGCAGTTGGCTCATTGATTATTCTCCTGACATTCAGGCCTGCAATTGTTCCAGCATCTTTTGTTGCCTGCCTCTGGTTATCATCAAAATATGCAGGCACAGTTATAACTGCATCTGTGACCGTCTCACCGAGGAAATTCTCTGCATCTCTCTTTATCTTCTGAAGAATGAAAGCGGATATCTGTTGTGGCGTGTATTCCTTTCCGTATGCCTTGAATTTGAAATCCGTTCCCATTTTCCTCTTTGCAGCAATGATGGTGCCTTCAGGGTTGAGAAGGGCCTGTCTTCTTGCCGGTTCTCCAACGAGAAGCTGGCCATCTTTCGTGAATGCCACATAACTGGGGAAGGATTTCCCGCCTACGGATACACCCTCTGCGCTGGGTATAATGGTGGGTTTTCCAGATATTACCACTGAAGCTGCTGAATTGCTCGTTCCAAGATCTATTCCTATTATTTTACTCACTTTGTTCACCTCTTTTTTCAACTATTACCTTTGCTGTTCTTATGACTTCGCCATTTAACGTATATCCTTTCTGTATCTCGTGCGCTATTCTGTCCTCTGACTCACCATCTACCGTGCCCACTACCTCGTGATATTTAAGATCAAGATTCTTTCCCACAGTATCTATTTCGTAGAACCCGAATGGCGCAAGGGATGATATCAGGATTTTTCTCAGGTTTTGAAGCATTGATGTTTCCTTGCTTGAGGCTATGCCTGAATCCATGGAGTCAAGAAGTGGAAAGATGCCCTTTATAATGTCCATCCCTGCTGTTTTTTTCTGATTCTCAAAGTCTCTTGAGATTATTTTGATGTAATTCTGGAGTTCTGCGACAGATCTGAGGAGTATTTCATTTTTCTTTTTCAGTTCCTCTACGCTGTCTCCTTCAATCTGTATCTTCAGGTTGGTCATTTTTTTTCTACCTCTCGCTGCTTTGATAGAGTATTCAATTGGATCCAGCATAATTTTAGCCTGATCCGGAATATACGCCATACGTGGTAAATATGTTCTTCATTATAAATGTTTCTTTTTTTGGTTTTCAGATTCTTTCTTCACTGTCCATAACCTCTGATTTTGATGCTGTTTGTGCATAGTAGATTTGGAATTCATTATATTGGGCTTGCAGTTAAAGCAAACAAACCAGCAGTTACTGTGCAACCGACCATGCCCATGTAATTTTATCAACAAGAAATATTCATTGCTTTATCTAGGAGTCGCTCACTGTTCTGACCATCCATGCCCAGTCCTCTTTGGTGATGTAAACCTTCTTGATCCCCGTGAAAAATTTGTCTGGATTTTTTTCAAGAAACTGGTGCAGGATCAATATTTTTTTAATGATTGCGTATTTTCCGTCGTTTTTAGATTCTGCCCTTATGAGGCCATAATTTATGCGAATATAGACCTGCATCAGCACTTCCATCATGGATATAGTTCGAAGAGCAATATCGGGACTGTTGTATTTCTCCATTATTCCCTTTATTGTCTTTGGAGAGTAATAATTACTTTTCAGACCCATGTTTGATTTTTCGATTGCAAGGTTGCCGTATATTTCCACCACATCTTCCATAGTAAGATCGCCGGATATGAACTTCAGTTTCATTTCTCCGCTAAGATCATCATACACTTTCCTCGACCATGGATGAATTTCAATATATCTTGAAAAGTTCTGCGCCCACCTTAAGACTCTCTCCCTGTTCTTATCGTTCTTCTGATTCTGCGTTTTCTCTTTTTTCCCAGAAGAGACACTGTTTTTAAAGTTATTCTGGTGATAAATGGTTGATGTTACGCCTATTTTCACGGATATTTTCAAATTATATTCAGCGCGTTTCCCGGAGTCACCAAGTATTTCGTATGCCTCATTGATCTGCCTGGCCATAATTTCAGCAAGGTTTTTATCGGACTCGTTGACGTCAGGATGCCATCGTTTAATCATCCTGTAGTACGCCTTCTTTATT
>JAKAPZ010000088.1 GCA_021822985.1 Thermoplasmata archaeon
CGGTTCTGCGGCAGGTTTTTACGGTTATACCGGAAATGTTGTTGCTTCCGAATCATCTCCTGCAGGGAAGGACTACTGGGCCGATCTTGTTGAAAGATGGGAGAAGGAGGCCCTCAGGGCACAGGAGAGCGGAATAAGGACGGTGCTGATCAGAACATCGCTCGTGCTGAAGAGGTCCGAAGGGGCCCTTGGTTCCCTTGAACCATACTTCAGGAAGGGCCTTGGCGGCTACATCTCTCCGGGAACACAGATGTTTCCATGGGTTCACATAGACGATCAGGCAGGGATCATAATCAGGGCAATGGCGAATTCGGAATTTTCAGGGCCTGTGAATTCTGTTGCCGGGAGTGTGTCATCAAAGGATTTCTCCAAAGCCATAGGAAAAGCCATGAGAAAGGGATCGAGATTCCCGATTCCGGGATTCGTTGTCAAGTCCCTGTTCGGAAAGGCATCGGATCTTGTGACTGGAAGTCAGGTGATTAAGAGCGAGCGGCTCGGAGAACTGGGATACGAAATGAAGTACACATCCATTGACGATGCAATGGAAAACCTCTACGGATCAGGCAAAAAGTGATTAAGCGCTGCTTCCCATTACGATATTGTACATGCTGTAGAACATGCCCTTTTTCTCCATGAGTGTGTCAAAATCGCCATTTTCTATTATTTTCCCCTGATCAATCACCACGATCCTGTCCACAAGAGATATCATGGAGAATCTGTGTGTGATCAGGATCAGTGTACGGTTCTCTGAGAATTTTTCAAGGCTGGCAAATATATCCTTCTCGGAGAAGGGATCTATGTTTGATGTGGGTTCATCCATGATGAGCACCTGGGGGCCCCTTATGAGTGCCCTGAGTATGGCAATGGCCTGCTTCTGGCCCTCCGAGAGATTCCTTCCAAGCTCCCCTGCATCTGTCTTCAGCCCGTCGGGAAGCCTTGAAAATATCTTTTCCAGTCCAAATTCCCCTGCAAGTTTCTCTATTTCCTCATTTGATGCATCTTTTTTTGCAATCCTTATGTTTTCATAAAGTGTTCCCCTGAAGAGGAAAGGTTCCTGGAGCACAGGTATGATTATGTCCCTGTACCTGCTTGTGAGAATGTTTTTTGTATCATTTGTATCAAGGAGTATCTCTCCCTTCTGGGGCAGGTAAAGTTTCAGCATCAGGTTTGAAAGGGTTGTTTTTCCGGCTCCCGTGTGCCCAACAATTCCGACCTTCTCCCTGTTTGAAATAGTGAGGTTCACATCGTTCAGTGCAGTATCCTCCCCGTAGCTGAAAGTGACGTTCTTCAGTTCAAGTGAAGTTCCAAAGGTATCTACCGGAACTGAACCCTCAGGAATGATCTCCTTTGGGCTGTCAATAATTCCATATATCCTTCCTGCTCCAACTATGGATGACTGGTATGAGTTATAAAGTTGTGAAAGCTGTGTGACGGGATCAAAGAATTCCTGGACATAGAAAATGAAAGAAACAAGTGTTCCTATGGTTATGAGCCCAAGCTGAAGTTCAATGACACCTTCATAAATGACTATTGATATTCCTATAAATTCCAGTACCCTTATGACTGCCCCATATGCAGATGAAAGCCTTGATGCTTTGATGTTCGCATCGAGATTATCCGTGTTCAGGGAGTCAAACCTGCTGTTCACATATGTTTCCACATTGAATGCCTTGATGCTCCTGATTGAGTTTATGTTCTCTGCAAGGTTTCCCGTGATTGCCGCGATCGTTTTCCTGGTTTTCAGGTAATTTTCCCTGACCTTTCCCTGCAGGGAGAGGGTGAATATGGACAGCACGGGAAGTATAACCAGTGCATAGAGGGTCAGTGTCGGATCAAGGTATAGCATGATCACTATGGACAGGATGACTGCAGAGAATCCGGATATGACCTGCGGAATCTGGAATGTGAGGAAATCCCCGATGGTTTCTGCATCATTCGTTATCCTGCTTATGAGGAATCCTGATTTTACAATACTGAAGAATGAAATTGGGACGCTGTGTATGCTCCTGAAGGATCTGTCTCTCAATCCTTTCACTGCCATCTGGGATATCTTTGTGGTGTGAATCACCCTGAACCTGTTTGCCACCATCTGGATGAGATAGAGCACTAGGAAGATCAGGCCATAGAATATGACGCCGTACATATCCCGGTTTGCCATTGCATTTACAGCATAACCTATGGCAAGCGGATAGAATGCAAGGGCTGTTGCTGTTGTGACCACCGAAACAACCACGGTGGCAAAACTCTTCTTCTCTTTTGCCACGTCACCGATGAGCCTCTTCAGGGATGCAGTGGCCCCAAGAGTGTTGATAAATTTCTCTTCTTCTTTTTCATAATCGTCTGTCAATGGCCCTCACCTCCGGAAAAAAGGTTCATGCTCTCTATCTCATCCAGCTTCTGTATGGTGTTGTTATTCAGGATATAGCGTTCTCCGGAATACTTCATGGCTGAGTACCTGAGCGATACAAGAACTACAGTTATGTTCTCAATGTTCTTCCCTATCTCCCGGAATATTTTCAGTTCAGTTTCGGGATCCACGCTGGATGTAACATCGTCCAGTATGAGGATTGAAGGTTCAGAAACTACAGCCCTTGCTATTGCAAGCCTCTGTTTCTGGCCTCCTGAAAGGGTAATTCCTCTCTCGCCGATGAGTGTTTCATATTTTCCGGGAAGTCCGGAGACAAAATCATCTATCTTTGCTATCTTCGCTGCACGGATAACCATCTCCTCTCCGATGCCTGATCTTCCGAACCTTATGTTATCTGCAATGGTGCCGGAAAGTATGTTGATCTCCTGAGGAACTATGGCGACATTCTTCCTCAGGGTTTCAAGCGGAATATCCTTCACATCAACTCCGCCAACGCTCACGTATCCTGATGTGCATTTCTCTAGCACAGGGATAAGGTTGACAAGGGTGCTTTTCCCCGTTCCTGTTTCTCCCGTTATGCACACAAAGGATCCGGGTTCAATATTCATGTTGACATTTTTCAGGATCTCCCTCTTCCCTTTCGTGACAGATACATCGTGAAACTGTATTCCATTGTTCTTGGGAAAATTTCCTTTGGATACAAGATCTTCATCATGATCAGTGGAGAGTATGGTATTGATTCTCACTATGCCTGCCCTTGCATTCTCAGAGAAAACGATGAGTCTTCCAAGGAAACTCACAGGAAATGTCACAAGATTGAATATGTTCACGGCTGCAACAAGGTTTCCGACTTCCACGCCTGTGATCACCGAAACATATCCTCCGTAGATGATGACACCGGTTGCTGCAACACTGATTATGAATGGCATTATGTTATTGTAAAAGCCCCTGAGATAGGCAACATCCATGTATTCTCCATAATAACTGCCGGTCACGTCCTGGAATTTTTCAATCTGGGAATCCTCAAGTGAATATGTTCTCACTGTTCTCTGCCCTGCAATATCTTCCTGCAGCCTTTCATTCATTTCCCCGTAGAGTTCCCTTATCTCTTTCCAGTGGACTCTCTGCTTTCTCTGGAAGATCATTCCTATGTAAATCAGAAATGGTATGGTAGAAATGAAGAATATGGCAAAGACATAGTTCAGGTAGAGCATATATACGAAACCAAAAATGATCATCATTATGGTAGGTATGAGCTGGGAGAGTGTGTTCATGAGGAAGTTCCTGGTTGCATCTATATCCATGGTCGTTTTTGAGAGCAGATCTCCTGAAGTGCTTCCATGGAAGAAGGAAATATCCTTCTTTGTGAGGCTGTCCACAACCTTCCTCCTCAGGTTGTATGCATAATGCTGGCTTGCGTACTGTGCACCAAAGTTCACAATGAATGTGGCAATGGAAGATATGACAGCAAGTATCAGTATAAGTTCAATATAATACGAAAGGACATTGAAATTCTTTTCCTGTATGGAGTTGACTATTCTTCCTATGACAACAGGCACATAGAGTCGTGTTGCAGTGGTTATAATGGCAGCAAATATGATGAAATAAATCGCATTTCTCTTCCTGCCCAGATATTTCATGGAAAATAGTAAAGGTTCAAAAACCCCGCTGTTTTTATTGATTTTTTTATTATTCAAATTAAAACAGCATTACTTTATAACTTTTAAATTTAAGTGAAAAAAAATTAAGTGGGATATCGAAATGAATCAGAAGAAAGGGAAAAGTGTATTTCAATCGATTACTTCAAAATCTTTCTTGTCTGAACCCTGTCTGTCAATCATCCAGTTCGGGTACATTTCCCTTCCCATGGTCAGTTTATCAAGTGCATCGATCTGGGACTTTTTCAGGTTCACATTAACGGATTCAAGATTCTCCTCAAGCTGTTCAATGGATCTTGCTCCGATAAGGGCAACATGCCCCTTTGAAACAATCCACGAGAGACTGACCTGCGATGGCCTGCATCCCTGATCTTCAGCTATCTTTCTCACCCTGTCGATTATTCTCCATCCCCTGCTCTCATCAAAATACGGGAA
>JAKAPZ010000089.1 GCA_021822985.1 Thermoplasmata archaeon
GGCCCCTGCTCTGGGAATTGGATTGCCTCCACTCAAGCCCGGATCTGCAACCTTCCCCCTCCCAGGTGTTGATCCTGTTGTACTTGATGAAAATGGAAAAGAGGTTGCAGACGGAACGAAGGGTTACATTGCATACAGGAAACCATGGCCAGGGATGTTCATGACGCTCAACAAAGATCCTGAAAGGTATGTGAAGGCATATTTCGAGAAATTTCCCGGAATGTACAACTGTGGAGACTATGCCATCAGGGACAGTGAAGGATATTTCTGGATACTTGGAAGGGCAGATGAGGTATTGAACGTATCAGGACACAGGCTTGGCACAATTGAGATTGAGAATGCAGTCATAGCCTCCGGAGGCGTTGCAGAATCTGCTGTGTTTGGCAGACCTGATCCTGTGAAAGGGGAAGCCATTGTTGCCTTTGCAGTCCTGAGGAACGGAAACGAATCGTCTGGAGAAGCAGTGGCAAGGATTAGAAAAGATATAAGAAAACAGATGGGCCCCATATATGTTCCAGACGAAATCCACATTGTTGGATCACTTCCAAAAACAAGGAGCGGAAAGATCATGAGGAGGGTCATAAAGGCTGTGGCCCTCAACCAGCTGCCGGGAGATATCAGTACTCTTGAGAATTCAGCCTCCGTGGATGAGATACGTGACGCAATCGATTCTTTCATGAAGGAATCATCATGAGATGGTGCACCTGCTTTGACTGATATGATCTCTTCTGTACTGCCTGTTTCCATATCACGCCTTCTCCGTTCCTTTGTGTTCACGCTGCTTGCCATATCTGCACCATTCTTCCTGATCCATGAGGGGTACAGTGCACTTCAGATCGGAATTGTCATAGCCATAAGCGGAGTTTCATCAACCATATTTGTGTACGTGTTCCCCAGGATCAATATACCCATAAGGTGGATTCTCATTTCACTCTGGGCCCTGCTTTTCTTTTCACTTTTCTTTCTATCTGTGTTCCAGAATGCCACAGTCTATGTCATTTCTCTTGCTGCAGGAGGAATTCCACTTTCAGGAAAAGATATGTCTGCAAACCAGGCCCTTGAGCAGTATTCCATTGGGAAGAATGCATCGAGCCAGAGAGCAAAGGCCATCTCGTATGGATACTATAACTTCCTCTCCTACGGAGGAAACACCATTGCATCTGCGCTCCTCCTCTTCTATTCTGGAATCAGTTTCAGGGATATATTTTACCTGAGCCTTGCCATATCACTCTTTTCAGGAGTCCCGTACCTCTTCTACAGGTTCCCTGAACATTCCAGCAGATCCACCAGAACTGAAATCTCCCCGGAAACAGGGAAACTCAGGAATGAACTTGCAACCCTGTTCTCCCTTGACTCCTTTGCAGGGGGCCTCGTGAATACATCCATGCTTTCCCTGTGGTTCCTGCTCGTTTACTCCACAAGCCTTGCCGACACAGGTTTCATATTTGTTGTGGTGAACATCCTCTCCGCAGTCTCTGTACTCATTTCAGGAAGATTATCCACATCTTTCGGACTGGTCAGAACCATGGTATACACCCATCTGCTGAGCAATGGATTCCTCATCCTGATGGCAGTGTTCCACAGTCTCCTGTTCAGTGAAATCATGCTCTTCGCAAGGCAGACCACAAGCCAGATGGATGTTCCTCCCAGGGACACATTCATCAATACCATAATTCCGGAAAAGGACAGAATAACCACAAATTCGCAATTCATCGCTGCAAGGAACACCTCCATCATACCTGCACCTGCTGCAGGAGGGGCCCTCCTGGAAATACTTCCGTCCGCAATTCCGGAGGTTGCTGGTGGCCTCAAGGCACTGTATGATGTTGTGTTCTTCCTGAGATTCAGGCAATACCGCACATGAAAAAATAATTATATAGTTGAAGATAATTTCATATTTATGAAAGAATTTTCATCTTCTACACTCAGGAAAATTGCAGTTCTTATAATCATAGCGGGAGTTATTGTGGCCGGGGTTGCATACCTGGCAATTAACTCTTCCCACTCAACAGGCAGGGTTCTCAATGTGAATTCTAATGTTTCGGGCATGCATATGACAAGGATCGTTTCGCTTGATCCTGCTGCCACAGCAACGCTTTATGCTCTTGGGGCATTCAAGTACCTTGTGGGAGGGAACTGCTTTGATACTTACCCTCCAAACGAGAGTCTTCCCAACGTGACAGACTACCCTACCATGAGTGTCCAGCAGATTGTGAATCTCTCCCCTGATGCAGTTATTTCATTCACAAACTACAGCCAGTCACAGGTGAACCAGCTCACATCCATAGGGATCAATTACATATTCCTCTCTTCAGGAACCGGCACAAGCATGTCTCTCATAGAGAACCAGACCACCTTCCTCGGAATGCTCACAGGTACAGTTCAGAATGCAACCCTGATCAACACATGGATGAATGAATCCCTTGATGCATTCTCCTCTGTTTCCGTTTCAAATGAGTACACAATGTTCTATGCACTCTATCCGGGTTCACATGGGACATGGACAGCAGGCAATAATACATTCATGAACCAGATTTTCTCCTATTCCCATCTCATAAACATTGCAGACATTCAGAGCGGTTTCTATGAAATATCAAATGAAGTTATCGTATCATCCAACCCACAGTATCTTGTCCTTGATCAGTACTTCAATGACAGCCTTATAAACAGCCAGCCCTATATCAATACCACAGCATACAAAACCGGGCATATCCTGAACATATTCGATGATAACATATTCCAGGAGCCTAATTTCAGGGCCATATTCGCCATAGAGTGGCTCATGGAAAAAATATACAATACGACTGTGCAGATTCCACCGTTCCCTATAGCACTTCAGTACAATCCTGAACCTGTTCAGGTACAGTGAGGAGTCCATGTTCAGAAGTATTCATTTTGGATATTTCTTCCCCCGGGGGAGGAAACCTCTGGGATTGCTTCTATCCATTGTGGCACTTCTGCTGTCCATGATACTGTCCATGGATATAGGGCCCGTATCTGTCCCGATTCAGTATATCATCGCATCCCTGCTCAAGCAGATGGGATTTCACCATGTTTATGTCCCATCTGCATACTACATAATTGTGACCCAACTCAGGGAACCTGAGATTGTAGGGGCCATGGCAGTGGGAGCATCCCTGTCCATCGGTGGTGCAACAATACAGAGCGTGTTCAGGAATCCAATCACTGATCCATATGTCACCGGGATTTCAAGCGGTGCTGCACTTGGTGCGGTGATTGCCATTGTGGGTGGCCTCTCATTCCTTGGATATTTCACCATTTCCTTCATGGCTTTCATCTTCTCAGTCCTCATCGTACTGACTGTATACCTCATCTCCATGAGGAATGGCAGGGCACCACCAACATTCCTTCTTCTTTCAGGCATTGCAGTTTCTCTTTTTGTATCATCCATGGTTGCACTTCTTCTCTATTCAAATCCTAGATATGTCACTGAAGTTTTCATATGGCTTCTGGGATCCATACAGGGAATCCAGTGGGGGGAAGACTACGTGATTGTTCCGGTTGTGATGCTTTGCAGTTTTGTGCTTTTTACAATGAGCAATGAACTCAACGCGCTCCAGATGGGAGAAAACCATGCAAGGGCTGTGGGAGTGAATGTTGAAGTGTCCAAGGCAATAATCATAATCATTACCACTCTCTCCGTGTCTGCAGCCGTTTCCATAAGCGGAATAATCGGGTTTGTGGGGCTGATTTTTCCCCATGTATCAAGGCTCATATATGGCGGTTCCAACAAGTATGTCATTCCATCATCAGGAATACTTGGGGCAACCTTTCTTGTCATATGCAATGATATTGCTCATGTCCTGGTGTTTGGAGAGGTCATTCCCATAGGGATCATCACCGGCATCATAGGTGTGCCATTCTTCATAGGACTCATGATGAAGCTTTCAAGGAGCGGATATTATGACGCTTGATGTGGATCATGTTGTTGTGAGGAGAGGCATTACTGAAATTGGCCCCATCACCTTCAAGGTGCAGAAAGGAGAAGTCCTTTCCATATGTGGAAAAAATGGTTCCGGAAAAACAAGCTCCCTGTATGGTATTACTGGAATGATCAGAAAGCAGAGTGGAAGTGTCATGATTGACGGTATATCTTCAGATACTCTCAAGCCAAGGGAATTGGCAAGGAAAATAACACTCGTTCAGCAGGAACTTCCAGTCCCCATGAGCTTCACAGTGAAGGATGTCATGGAAATATCTGCCTATTCCCGGGGAAATGACAGAAATGAACTGATGAATGCACTTGAAACATGCGGAATATCAAAGTTATCAGGAAGGGATTTTGCAACTTTAAGTGGTGGAGAGAAGAGGATGGTCAGCATCGCTGCTGCAATTTACCAGGATGCAGATTA
>JAKAPZ010000090.1 GCA_021822985.1 Thermoplasmata archaeon
GCCTTCAGGTTTCTTCATGTCAATCAACCCTGAAACATATTCGGGCACAAGAGGATCAAAGAACAACTGTGCAGATTCATCAAAATCCGTGGAAACAGTTTCGGGATTTGAGTTTATCATGAGTGGTTTCTTGCCTATTTTCATCAGATACCTCACTGCCTTGACTGAGCTGTAGTCAAATTCAAGGCCCTGGGCAATCCTGTTTGGTCCTGAACCCATGATTATGACTGAGTCTTCCATTGGCCCCCCTGATTCGTCCTCTTCCCCATAGGTTGAATACAGATATCTCGTCCCTGATCTGTATTCCCCTGAAGATGAATCAATGATCCTGTATGTGGTGGATATGCCCATTGCCTTTCTCTTCTCAATCAATTCCTGCTCAGATATTCCACTGCACCATGATATGATCCTGTCCGGTATGCCAGTGATCTTCAGTTCTCGCAAATCTTCTAAAATTTCATCCCTGTTCATTGAGAATATCCTCCTGAGAGGCTCGTATATCCTCCTGAGTATTCTATCATCCCATCCCGACATTTCAGAGATATTCTCACAGGTGTATCCTGATTTTATTGCATTTATTATGCATCCCAATCTCACTCTTGATGGTGCCCTGATGTGTTTTTCAATATATTCTGCAGGAAGTTTTCTCCTGAAGTATGATGACAGATCAAGTTCCGTGGAAACAACGGCCTTGAAGAAAGATTCTTCAAATGTTCTGCCAATACCCATGGTTTCCCCGGTGGACTTCATCGATACACCAATATCATGCTCTCCCGGAAATTGCTTTTCAGGCCAGAGAGGTATCTTCACCACCACGTAATCCTGTGATGGCTCAAAGGAGGCAGATGTGTTCCCTGTGATTGGGTTGATTATCTCCGTCAGGATCTTTCCTGTAATCAGTTCAGTTGCAATTTTTGCAATTGGATATCCGGTTGCCTTGGAAGCAAGTGCAGATGACCTTGAGGTTCTCGGGTTCACTTCCACGGTGTAGATCTCATCATTCTCCTGATCAATGGCAAACTGCACATTGCAGGCGCCCTCAATCCTGAGAAGATCTGCAATTTTCAGGGCTTCCTTCCTCATTCTCTGGTGGAGGCTGTCATGAATAGTCAGTGAAGGGGTTACCACGATGCTCTCACCTGTGTGAACACCCATGGGATCAATGTTTTCCATGTTGCATATCATTATACTGTTTCCTGTGGAATCACGGATAATTTCATATTCCATCTCCACAAGCCCCCCAAGTGCATGTTCTATCTCCATTTCCTCCTGCCTTCCCTCTGAAAACACACGTGAAAAAAGGTTTTCAGCATCCTGCCTGTTTCTTATTATTGCACCCGACTTTCCACCCAATGTGAAGGATGTTCTTGCCATGAAGGGGTAAAAATCTATGTCGTCAAGTTTCTGTTTCCATGATCCTGCCTCAATGCTCATGGATTCAGGAACCCTGATACCATTCAGCCTCATGAGGTTGTGAAACATTATTCTGTCCTCTGCCATTCTGATGTATTGAGGTTGTGTTCCAAGGACCCTTACTGAATGCCTGTCAAGAATCCCCCTTTCATCCAGTTCAAGAAGAGTATTCAGGCCCGTCTGACCAGCCATGCATCCTATTATGGCGTTGATCTTCTCTTCAACTATGATTTTTTCCGCATTTTCCCAGTTTACTGTCCTTATGTACACCCGATCAGCAGTGTCAAAGTCTGTCTGAATGGTTGCAGGATTCGAATTGATCAGAACCGTATATGCACCCATTTCCATGAGAACCTTGCATGCCTGCGTGCCTGAATAGTCAAATTCCGCAGCCTGTCCAATAACAATGGGCCCTGCACCAATCACGAGAACCCTGAGATCATTCTCAGAGTTTCTCATAGCACATCATCCTCCTCAATTCCTCAAAGAAATTTCCAGGATCCACGGGGCCCGGTGATCCCTCGGGATGATACTGAACAGACATGATCTGGTTATCCTGATCCACTGCCATCTCACAAGCACCATCATTCATATCCCACTGAACTGGTTTAAGCCCTGTTCCCTCAAGTGATTCAGAAGGTATGTGGTAATTATGGTTGTGTGACGTGATATAGATTTTTTTCCCGTCCGTGACTGAATGGTTGATTCCATGATGCCCAAACCTCATGGCCTGTGCTTCAGCACCAAGGGCCTCGCATATTATCTGGTGACCAAGGCATACACCTGCAATGGGCACATTTCCTGCAGCATTCCTGATGAAATCCTTCACTCTTCCCAGTGAATGGTCTGAAGGATTTCCCGGGCCATTGGATATGAACACAAGATCATATTCATCATGATTAATGAGCCTGCTGTCAATGTTTACAACATGAGTTTCTCCCAGATCAGTTACCTTTTTGAGGAGTGAATTTTTTGAACCGAGATCGATGTAAAGTATCTTTCTCTCCATTCCGGGATTCAGAATGTATTCACTTTCAGTGGAAGTTCTTCTTATCAGATCGTAGGTACTGTGGCTCTTGAACTCCACGTCCAAATTTCCGGAACTGCTTATGATTCCCCTCACTGTTCCCATGTCCCTGATGGTCTTGATGAGCTTTCTCGTATCAATCCCGTAAATTCCCGGAACTCTATTGCTCTTCATGATGGAGTCTATGGCTTCAAATCCCCTTCCCTGAGGAGCAACTGTATCTCTTGCAATTATTCCCTCGGCCTGGATCCTTCCACTCTGCATTGCGTCTCTCCAGAATTCATAATAGAACATTGAGGGGAAGGCGAAAGTAATTATCTGGCCTGCATAGGATGGATCTGTCATTGCCTCATAGAAGCCAGAAAAGGCTGTTGTAAAAATTACTTCACCAAGTGCATCAACGGATGCCCCGAATCCCTTCCCCTCAAAGGAAATACCACCTTCGAGGAGAAGGAATCTCCTCAATTCGGGCAACCTCCCTTAGAATCATGGAAGATGTGCAATAAGCTTGAAAAATCTGTTTTTATTGATTTGTAACCGCACATTCTACTCTAAAAAGACCCATTCTAAAAACATATATAAATTGATTGGTTGTGATTTTTCATGACTGCCAATTCTTAAAAAGAATGAATTAATCAGGTCTCACGAGAAGCATTGTAGACAGAGGATTCATATATATCATGGGAATTTTTGCCATAATTTTCCCGATGATTTCACTCTATGTGAGCCTGAGGCTCTTTGCAAGAAGCAGGTATTCATGGATCTTTGTTGCGATCACAGTACTTTTCCCCATCATATGTTTCTTTATCCTTTCCATGTCATGGAGTGTATCCAGTTTCCAGATCATTTATGATCTTCTTATTCCGTTCATCCTTTCAGGATTCATCCTGCTTCCGATCATGAGATACAGGCGTACCTGGCTCAACACTGGAAAGTGGTCAGTCTATGAAACATTCAAGAATCATTATGCAATTTACGGTTCTTCACTTTCGTTCTATTTCTTCATAATTTTCTATGCAGAAACACTTTCCTTCAAAACAGGAAACGATCTTGCAAATCTATTATTCTATGTGTTTGTCCTGGTCCTTACCATATACTATCTTATTCTGGGATTTGGAATTGCGGCGGTGGGGAAGGAGATCAAGAAGAGAAGGAAAGTCATGCTATCTGGTCAATGATTTCCATAGGCACCGACATAGTGACCACGAAGTTTGGCTCGTCCACTATTTCCCTTATGGCAAGATTTCCAATCACGCTCATGAGTATGTATGACTCCTGCTCCGAAAGGCCCCTCTTCATGAGATATTTTATCATGTCAAGAGCAGCAATTTTTGCTGCTATGTGAAGATCCTCTGAAATGCCTGATGCAGAAATGGTTCTGCCGGGAGAGTACTCCTCCGATATGATCATTGGGCTCTTTATCGATTCTTCCACTGTACTGAATCTTACCTTTATTGTTGCCTCTGTTTCTATGGCTGTACCGCACACCTCCCCATCACCCTGACTTCCATGGGGATCACCAAAGGATACCAGTGCACCATCCACATTCACCGGAAGCATCAGTATTGATCCTGCGCAGATTGTTTTAGTGTCCATGTTCCCACCAAATGACTGTGGAGGAATCATTCCGTACGTACCTTCCATGGGAGCAGTTCCCACAACACCTAGAAATGGTCTGTTCCTGATCCTGATTCCCTTCAGGAAAGGATCCTCCACTTCCCACATGTTGGATGTTTTTTTCCATGTTATGAGTTTTTTTCCATACATGTCCTTGAGAAGCCCAAAATTATCGATGATTGCACTCCATCCGTATTCACCTGTTTCGATTGATTCAATTTCAATCTTAAGGGTCTGGCCTGCCTTCGCTCCTTCTATGAACAGAGGGCCCACAGCGCCATCAAACTTTGATTCATCAATC
>JAKAPZ010000091.1 GCA_021822985.1 Thermoplasmata archaeon
AAAATGTGTATACTGTATTAACAGGCATTCCGGGATGTTCTTTCAAATAGTTCATGAACTTGATTCCTGCTTCTCTGTTCTCCATTCTGAACCTGATCTTTTCCTGATAAGTGATTTTATTGATCATCTTTACTGCAACTGGATTCTCTTTGAGGAATTGTGGAAACAATTCCTTAACATGTGAAGGTATGGGCATATGGAAATTGGATATGTTCCCTCCATTCAAAGGATTTGCATGTTCAATATTCATAAGCCATGAGATGAAGAGGTTTGATAAATTATCTGATGTGTTGGAAGGATTCTGTATGAAATATGTTCCATATGATCTTTTCTCTGACATGGATATTGTATTGATATGGTGAGTATTGGGGGCCACTGAACTCTGCAAGGACATCCCTAAAAACATGATGACTATGAACACTGCGGTTGCTCCAAGCAATCTATTCGATATTTTCATAAGTTTTGCATACTTTATTATATATATAATTTATTCTTCCTTATATATTATTCATTAATTGTAATCTATTTATCATAATTGCGAAGACATTTTCGGCAATTTCTATATGGATTTTTCCATGGAATTTCAGGGAGAAAGAATAGATTTCAGGAAAGGCGAAACCATACACACAGAAAACTCATACAAATATTCTATTGACGAATTTGAAGAAATCCTTCATGAAGCAGGATTCAGCAGAACCACTTGCCTTACGGACCAGAGAAAGTACTACGGAATTTTCATATCTGATCCATGATCATTTTTCAGTGTATTTTTTCCCTTCCATTGGGTAGCCGGAATCTCTCCACTCACTTATTCCACCTTCGTAGACATATACTTTCATCCCATGGGATTCGAGTATTTCACCAGCCCTTCGTGATGCGTGGCATGTTTTTCCTGCACAGTAAGGAACAACCGGTTTTCCCTGTTCCAGTTTATTCCATCCCCCATCCTCCAATATATTGAAAGGCATGGAGATGGAACCCTTTATGTGTTCCTCTTTGTATGCAAATGAAGCAAGAACATTTATGACTGTTACCTCATTTTTATTCATGAGTTCCAGAAGTTTTTCCTTTGATATTAAATCCATTCAGATCACCGAACTACAGATGAGGGAAGAATCAGAAACTCTCTCCTCTTGTATCTCCACTGAGTCTTCTTTCCCTTCTCTTTAAGAACCTTTCAAGTTCAGTCTTCTCTTCCTCTGTCAGTTCTATGCTTTCCTGCTCTATTTCTTTCATAAATGCAGAAGGTATCTCCTTTGTGAGATAAACTTCCTCTGAAGCCCTGTATACCGGTATGCCAGACTCCGTGAGTTCTCTTGCCAGTATTCCTATTATCAGTGGTTCATCCACATGGAACTTTCCAGATACATATGCCTTCCTGAAAGTGGATGAAAGATGTATGTATGTCTTGTCAGAAGGGCTTATTCCTGTTTCTTTTATGATATCAAGTTCTTCAGTTGTTGTCTGGTAATACACTATTTCCGGAAGGTCATCTGACGGGAGATCTGATAGATCCACATCAATGGTATGACCATATGTTGCCCTGATCTCCTCGCCATTCCTGACTTCATATCTTCCTCTTGGATCCGTCTCTCCAAGTGCTGCTATATGTTCTGGCCTGATCCACCTGAATCTTGGCCTCTCTGCCCTTATGGCCGGTACAACAGAATAAATTCTTGCGAATCCATGGTTGTTGAGTCTCACACCGTAGTTCTCAGGAAAATGCCTGAGCATTCCTGCAAGTATCCTGCCAATGGCCTCTATCTCATCTGAAAAAAGAAGTCCCTTGCCTTTCTCCTGACACTCAGGGCATTCCAGGCCCCTGAATGGCCCATGACTGCTGCAAAGCCTAAGTTCCTCAATCTCGCTCATTTTGATTCACCTATATAGTCCATAACGTCCATGGAAATGTTAATGGTGCTGTAATCAGATACGATGGTGTCTGTTGTGGATAGCCTGTCACACATCTTCCTTATCTTCTCCGCAGAACCGTTAAGGAAAATCCCATGTGTTGCAGCAACAAATACTTTTGCTGCACCGTTGCTTTTGAGTATTTCAATTGTTTTCATCACTGTGCCGCCGGTTGAAATAATATCATCAACCACAAGAACATTCATACCCTTCACATTCAGATTTTCCATGTCATATTCCACAGTTGTGGGCCCCGTTCTTGTTTTTACCAGATACATTGAGTCTGCTGAGAGCGCTTTTCCAACTGCTTTTGCTTTTTCATATGCCCCATCATCCGGCGCAACCACCATGCTTATGGAATCCTTCCTGTGGCTCTTTGCGATTGCTTCCACAGGACTGAAATTTATGCAATTCCTGTCAGTGAATATGAATGAAGCAGTATCATGTATGTCCACTGTAATGATTCTCTCCGCAACCTGACTGATAGCCTGAATAATTACCTTTGATGATATTGCCTCTCCCCTCCTGTATATCATGTGCTGCCTTGCGTATCCAAAGAAGGGAACAACTGCAGTTATGCTCTTTGGATTCTGCTCCTTAGCTGCATTGAGGAGGAAAAGGAGTTCAAGAATGTCTTCCTCACTTCTTGTGTTTCCTACCACGGCCACATCCTGATCCTGGAGATTATCCAGTATTCTGATGTACAGTTCCCCATCAGGGAAACGTTTTTTCTCCACAGGTGACAGATGGGACATTGATCTTGCTGACATTTTACTTGAAAAATCCGACGATCTTTGGCTGGAAACTATGTACATCTTCCATGACATGTTATATTTTTATATATATTTTGATTTCGTACTAATTCAACACATTATTCACATATATATCATGGCATCCTGAAACATATGGGTGATTTCTGACTTTCAAAAAAGAAGAAATGCCCATCATAAATGATCATTAACCAATATTCCTCAGCCATTTCATTTTCAATCCTCAAACCTCCTGCCTCGGGTTAAATATTATTTTAAGAATCAGGATGAATTGTAACGATCGATGGCCTTCATCAATGCATCATAGGATATGAGTGCGCACTTTTCCCTTGCAGGCCCGAGTTTGAGCCCTAGATTCTTAAGGACATCGCTCTTTGCCATGGTCCGTATCTCTTTCAGGGAACTGCCTGTAGCCTTTTCTGAAAGGATTGATGCTGATGCCACGCTTATGAGGCATCCACTTGCAACATAGGATATTTCCTCAAGGTTGCCATCCTTCACCTTTATGAAAAGAGATATGGTATCACCGCAGGTTGGATTTGTCTCTGTGACCTGCACATCCGGATCTTCCATCCTTCCAAAATTTCTTGGCTCCCTGTAATGATCGTCAAGTATCTGGCTGTATATGGTGTCATCTGTCATGCTATCATCTTCTTTTCAATTGCCTTCAGTGCATCAAAGAATGTGTCAACATCCTCTTTCCCATTATATATGTAAAAGGAGGCCCTTGCAGTTGCATATGTTCCAAGGGCAACAGTCTGTGGCATTGCACAGTGGTGTCCCGATCTTATCTCAACCCCCCTGATCCTGTCCGCAAGGTGTGATATGTCATGTGGATGAACATAATTTCCAAAGGGCTTGCCAGAATCACCCTTCTTCATCTGGAATGTGTAAATTCCTGCCCTGATATCGGGATTCCTTGGCCCATATGAATGGAGGGATTCGAGGGCATATTCCTCCTCCTTCTCCAGAGTGTACTTGATGAGTTCCTTCTCATGTGATCTCACATTATCCATCCCTATTTTTTTCAGGAAATCCACTGCTGCCGAAAGTCCGATTGCTCCTTCAATATTTGGGGTTCCTGCCTCAAATTTCTCCGGGACATCAGCAGTGGTGAATCCATTTTCGTAAACTTCCCTGATCATCTCTCCGCCACCCATGTATGGAGGCATATTTTCAAGTATTTCAGATGTGCCGTACAGGCATCCGATTCCTGAAGGCCCCAGCATCTTGTGCCCTGAGAATGCCAGAAGATCACAGTTCAGCTTCTTCACATCTACAGGCATATGAGGTACACTCTGTGCAGCATCCACCACAAATATTATTCCGAGTTCATGAAGCCTCTTTCCGATTGCTGACAGATCATTTATTGTCCCCAGTATGTTTGAGCACTGTGAGAGTGAGACAATTCTTGTCTTTTCTGTGAGGTTTTTCTCTATATCTTCCCATGTTATCTGCCTGTCAGGAAGATTCTCCATCATTTTCACCCTGATGCCGTACCTTGTGGATGCTATGTGCCATGGGACTATATTGGAATGATGTTCCATTCTTGATATTATTACTTCTGAATCCCTTCCCACCACATCCGGCAGGTTGTTGGCGGCAATATTCAGCGCCTCGGTGGCATTCCTTACAAAAACAATCTCCTCAGATCTTGCT
>JAKAPZ010000092.1 GCA_021822985.1 Thermoplasmata archaeon
GGAGGAGGCCCTTCTTAAGGTAATTGGATCGTTTGGTCCCATGACAATGGACGAAATTCTTATCAAGATCCCACTGCCTGAGGATTTAATCACCGAGGCAATGCAGCCGCTGGTCCAGTCAGGTATCGTCGTCTTCGATTACATTACGCCAGTATTCTCGAAACAGTACATGATAAAATCAGATCTTGAGAACATCCTTGGAACAAGCCGGGAGAACCCTCTCAATGATCGTATAATGGCAGTAACCGAAACTGTGAATTCAACCGGTGATTACTTCCGCAGATATGGATATGCCATGAATACCGATAACATACGCGTAAGATTCAGGGATTTCAGGGATTCTGATCTTGATGACCTAATAAAGTCTGGGCAGGTATTCTATCTTAAGGCAATTAAAAACAGGCCGTGCTATATATCAAAATGGCTCATGGAATCATTACACTCACTGCGTTACGAAGAGGCAGGGAAACAGGAGTTGGAAATTTACAGGATCATAAGCAACGGATATGGGAAGGAGGCAGATCTGATTCAGAGATCTTCCATTGACGCAAGAGGTATCAAACAGATACTGCGAAATCTTGAGTTCAAACTCTGCATAACAAAGGACCCTGATACTGGATACAGACCTGTCATGGGCCTTGAACCAGTCATGGAAAGACATGAAGCTTTGGGGAGAATAATAAATGCATTTGGCCCCATATCTACGCGGGAAATGTCACACTGGTTCTGGTTCTATCCCGGCGATACACTGAAGGGAATGGATCTCAAGCCAGTCTATTTCAAGAACGATCTCTATTACGGTGAGTCCAGGAAGAATGAAGTGCAGAGTTCAATCATACTGAATATCAATGATCCAGCCTCAATATATTTTGAGAGGATATACCTGAGGGACGCTGACTTTAACTCCAGGTTTATTCTCAATGGTGAGGAGGTTGCCACTTTTTTCATGGACCGTGGGGACTCTGCCATATGGATAAGCAACATAATACTGAACAGCAGGGGAAGTGAAGAAGAGATACTCAGATATTTCAGTGAGAATCTGGCGTACCTTGACGTAAGTGCCATTGTCATGGAGAAATGCAGGGAACAGTTTTCCACTGTGACTAACCTGGAGGGTTTCAGGTGGGTTGAAAACAATCTATGCCTTGGAAACATGGAAATCTCGGATCTGACTCCTGCTGATCTCTTCAGGATAGTTATGGTCAGGTCTTCAACCAGGAAGGGAAATGATCGACTGACGTACCAGTTTCTGAAGGAACAGATCCTTGGTTTCAGAACCGAATTTGAATCATCCTACGCAGGTATACGTAATACGCAGATACAGAATTATTTCCAGTCAAATCTCATATTCACGTTCAACGGTCCATTTGGAACAGCAGCCACAGCAACAATAGAGACCATATCCCTTTACAGATCAATAAGGAACGCTGAGATGTCCGATCAGGAACAGAGAGTACTCAAGGCGATTATGGAGATCGGACCTGCATCGGAATCAGATATCATCACGTATCTAAGAAGGGATGTCTTCGGCATCAGGGATCTACTCAAGTCCCTGTTTACTAAGAACCTTGTGGCAAGGGACTCGGCAAGGAAGTATATCTATGTTCCAGAAAAGTACCGCCGGGAGGATGCCGTTACTATCTTTCTTAACAGTCTGATCAGGAATTACGGGTATTTTTCACGGGGACTCCTGGAAGACATGTTTCAGGATAAAATTGACAATGTTTTTTCCACAAGTATTTCCAGAATGGAGGAGTCCGGAAAAATATCAGAACTTCTCATGGCAACGGAAAGAAGGATCATATATATACAGAAGAATCTTCCGCTGAACCTCAACGACACCGACATATGGAGGATAATATCGCCAAAGGATTATATGGCTCTCTTCTTCAAGCAATACCTGAAATCAACATTTGGATCTGCAGGCCTCTATTTCTATTACACAGAGGGGTCAATAAAGACTGCGTTTTCGGTTAGGAAAACAGCCAGGAGTTTAACACTGGGAAAAATTATAGGTGACAGATCCTTCAGGGACCAGATAAAGAAGGAATTCAACAATCTGGGATATGCAGTTTCATTTTCCTGAGGAGAAACATTATTACACAGATTCAGTGAATAATTTTTTAAGTACTGTGTCATCAATCAACAATGCTTGAGCTTTCAACTTTCTTCGAGGCACTTTCCCTTGTGATATCCATATTTCTGCTTATCATAACAGTCAGGGCATTCCGGAACAGGAGAATAAAGCTTCTGGAATACATAATGGCCGTATTCTTCCTGATTTTTGTTCAGGATATTGTGCTGATCCTCCAGGTGTTCTACATAATCCCATTTTCCGCCTATGATCCTGATCTGTTTGTGCTTGTTGATCTGGCAATCCTTGCAATCTTCTATGTCGGAATAGTTAGAGGTAGCTGAAATTGGACCATAGCCCTGCAAGGGAAAAACTTCTTCAGATAATTTCCGAGAATCCCGGAATACATTTCAGGGAAATTCAGAGGATATCAGGAATGGCTGTGGGCCAGACCGAATATCATCTCTACCAGCTTGAAAAGTCGGAACAGGTTGTCATCAGGGTGGATGGCAAAAACAGGAGATATTTCATACCTGACCAGGGGAGCATGCAGGAAAGAAAGATAGTTCTGTACCTCAGAAATTCCAAATCCGCATCAGTGATTCATGAACTCATAAGATATGACGAGGTTGAACTTAACCGCCTGGTGAAGGGGAGAAAAACAAGGCAGGAAAAGATAGCAAACGCAATAAAGAGCATGGAAAATGACGGCATAATATCCCGTAAAATTGAAGATGGCTATGTGAAAATTTTCCTTGTCAACAGGGATTCAATAATAAAAATCCTGAAAAAATACAGAAAAGGTTTCATAGATACACTGGAGGAAAACCTTCTTTCACTGCTTGATGAATCCTAGAATCTTCTTCGTCTGTATGAAGCATATGATACACCAATTATTCCAGCTCCTATGCCCATCCCTGCAACAAGTTCCTCCGTGTGTATTATGATGAAGTTATATGCTCTGTACAGATCCTGTTTCAGGACTGGATATGAGAAAATATTCAGACCGTAAATTGTGAAATAAGGATCCTGGAACAGGGTCTTTAACCCGGCTGTGTAGTTGTACCTGAAAAGTACAAGAGACTCCCTGTGGTTGGATATTGTATAATTGGATGATAAATTCTCCGTTATTCCGTTGAGTTCATAAGTGTCATTCCACCAGAAAGCGGCAAACGTGTTGTTTGTGGTTGTGTTTGAAAATACAAGTCCTCTGCCGAATCCTCCAGCTGGAAACTTTGGTTCCCTGTTCTGCCCATGCAGGTCAAAAAAATTAAATCTGCTGTTTTCCGCTATCCCCTGTGCAATAACCACATATCCGGAACCGGGTATTTCAGAACTGAACCTGAGATAATATGTTATCTGAAGTGTGGAATTTGTGGTAACATTTCCGGTGTTTATAATAGACGTTGTATCGTTGACACGGGTAATATTAACAATCACATGAACTGACAGTGGTTTAGCCATGTGGGTCTGCGTAAAGTTTCCAGGAGAATTGAACTGACCAAATCCATCCGGCCTCATGAAAAGTGTTGATGAATATGAAAGATTATGGTCACTGTACCGGGCAGTCCATCTGTCCATCCTCAGGGTTGCGGAATACACAGTAGGATGATTGCCTGTTTCACTCACCAGCATAATGCTTTCAAGAGAAAGATTGAAGGAAGTACTCTGATTCAGGGATATCTGGACTGACGGATAGGAGAATGGAGTTATACTGCTGCCATGATGTGGTGGTACCTGTGCAAGGGATGCCGCTGGAAGCGCTACCAGAAGAAATAGAACAGAAAATACCAGGAGTGTTTTCAATGATAAGTTATATTGTTCCTCCCATAATTATTTTTGGTACAAAGAAGCACACTGGGTGATCTCTTCACATTATATCAGAATCTACAGAATAGCATTTTCTTTGTGAAATACGTCAGATAAAGCCCAGGCAATCTTCACACTTTAATTCCATGATAATGCTCAACAACTATACAAATGGCAAACTTAATGGCATGGATCCAGAATTCAAGCGGATTCCATGACGCCTCCATGGTGACATTATCCTCAGGCACTAACACAATAAATTGAATAGATTGAGCAATATATGTGAATCATGGAAGAAACTCGTACCATTAGTCCTGGTAACTGTACTATTATGCACAATGGCATGGAAATCAACATCAAAAAATCGGAAGATATACTCAGGATACTGGGAAAGAAATACTCGCTCTTAATAATAGGTGTGCTGGGAAACAGA
>JAKAPZ010000093.1 GCA_021822985.1 Thermoplasmata archaeon
GCCGATGACCGAACCGAGTTTCCCGGGAATCATCACTGCAGCATCCATCTGGGTTGAGCCATCAATTCTCTTGACTGAGCCCGTTCCCGCATTGAATTCAGGATCATCCTCTAAAAGTCTGACGCTGTGAATAACTGCATCCAAAGAATCCCTGATGCCGTAACATTCCGCTGCATATTTCGTTAACCTTTCGGAAAAAGAATCTTTTGATCCCGCTCCTCCGTGGAGAAGAACAACATCCGCATTCATGGCAGGGATATTTCCTGTGCATACTTATTTTTTGCATAACAATATGCATGGAAGCCTGTATTTCAGTGAAGAAATACTCTTTTTCCGGTGAAATACAGGGAAATTCCATGCTTTGTGCATGCATCGATCACATCCTGATCCCGGATGGATCCTCCCGGTTCGATTATTCCGGTTATTCCCGAGGATGCTGCAACATCTACATTATCTGCAAAGGGCAGGTAAGCGTCGGAAGCCATTATGGAACCTCCTGCCTTATCCCCCGCCCTCTCCACTGCAATCCTTGCCGCCTGAACTCTTGAAGTCTGGCCTGCTCCTATGCCAACTGTGGCCCCATCCCTTGCAAGCACAATGGCATTGCTCCTGCAGTGTGCGACTATTTTCCATCCAAAGAGCATGTCCTGAAGCAAATGGTCATTCCTGTTGACGACATCCTTCACCTTTTCTGGCATTGCAGGAACAACATTCTGTTCAAGAAAACCATTGAACACAGTTCTTATCATGGAAGAGGGGCCCTTTCCGGAATAGGTGGCAAGCCTTATGTTCTTTTTTTTCTCAAGCATCTCCCTTGCTTCAGTGGTGAATTCCTTTCCGATGAGCATTTCCACAAATATTCCCTTCATGCTTTCAACCACAGATTCACTGACAGTACCGTTTATGCATATGACGGAACCGTAGGCAGACTCCCTGTCACCCTCAATTGCCTTGAAGAGTGCATCAGAATGATCCTTTCCAATTGCAGCTCCGCATGGTGTATTGTGTTTTATCACCACGGCAAAGGGTTCATCAAACTCCAGTGCTGTCTCTATGGCAGAGGATGCATCCATATAGTTGTTGTAAGACATCTCCTTTCCGTGGAACACGTCAAGTTTTCCATACTGCTCAATTTCATATATGATTCCTTCCTGATCCGGATTCTCTCCGTATCTCAGTTTCTTTCCTTCTGAAGGCATGATGATACCTTCACCAAGATTCTCTCCGAATTCCGCCGCAAGAGAATGTTCTATGATCGAATCATATCCTGAAGTGAGGGAGAATGCCTTCAGGGCAAGTTTCTTCCTTATGCTTTCTTCAACATGGCCATGTTTTTCGATGCTTTCCGCAACAAGATCATAATCTGCAGGATCCGAGATCACAGTAACGCGCTGGAAGTTCTTTGCGGCTGCCCTTATGAGCGAGACGCCTCCAATATCTATATTCTCCACCTTTTCTTCAAGGGTTCCATTTTTGTGGCTCACGAAGTCATACAGGTTGCACATCACCATATCGAAAGCTGTGAATCCATGTTCTGAAATCTGTTTCATGTCGGATTCTGTGTTCCTTGCAAGTATTCCTCCGAATATGGCTGGATGGAGTGTCTTGACCCTTCCGCCAAGAAGTTCCGTAAATCCGGTGAAAGAATCGATGCCGGAACATACAATCCCGTTTTCTTCAAGATATTTTCTGGTTCCAGCGGATGCATAAACAGCATTCACATGATTCCTGATCCTGTGAAGAAATTTTTCCGAACCTTCCTTATTGGTGAGGCTTGCAAGAATATTCATGGATTGTTATGCATTGATCTTTTAATATGATTATTATTACTGGTAGTAATCATTAATATGCAAAGGTAATTTACTTTTAAGCACAACAAAAAGTTTTATAAAAAAACTTACTGCACGTTACAGAGGAATACAGATGGAGAGAAACATCGCAATCGAAGCCATAAGGCAGATAACTACATCCGAGAGAGACGTGGAGCTTGTTGAAAGGAAGGGAATAGGGCATCCCGACAGCGTATGCGACGGTATTGCAGAAGCGGTCAGCAGGGAGCTCAGCAAATATTATATTAGCCATTATGGAAAGATTCTTCATCACAACACAGATCAGGTCGAACTTGTAGGGGGCCAGTCTGCACCAAAATTCGCAGGTGGAGCTGTTCTTGATCCGGTTTATATACTTTTGAGCGGAAGGGCCACAACAAAGGTCGGGGACGAGAGAATACCCGTGAAGGCAGTGGCGGTGAAGGCAGCAAAGGAATACCTCAGGACAAACTTCAAGCATCTGGATCATGAGGGAGACATCATGATGGACTCCAGGATTGGTCACGGATCAGTGGATCTTGTGGAGGTTTATGACACAACAAAACACAGGGCCAACGATACTTCCTTTGGAGTGGGATTTGCACCGTTCACCACGACCGAGACACTTGTGAAGGCAACAGAGAATTACATCAACGGAAAGCTGAAGGAAAAACTTCCGGCCATAGGATATGACGTTAAGGTCATGGGTTACAGGCAGAAGAAAACAATCAACCTCACCATTGCAGCTGCATATGTTGACAAATTCGTGAAGGACAGCAGGGAATACTTCAGCATAAAGGATGAATTCCAGAAACTCCTTGAGGACAACGCAAGCAAGATCACAGACGAGGAAGTCAAGATATTCATAAACACGGCAGACAAGGATGGAGACAAGATAACGAGCCATTATCTCACAGTCACAGGTCTTTCCATGGAAAATGGAGATGACGGTTCCGTGGGAAGGGGAAACAGGGTGAATGGAATCATAACGCCTTACAAACCCATGAGCATGGAAGCAGCTGCAGGAAAGAATCCGGTCACACATGTCGGAAAGCTCTACAATGTTCTTGCAAACAGGATGGCTGAAAGCATAGTCAAGGAAGAGGGAGGAGACGTTAAGGAAGTATTCGTGAGGATCGTCTCACAGATAGGAAGAAGCATAGACAACCCCCATGTGGCCAGCATCCAGGTCATATATGCAGACAATGTTGATGCGTCAAAACACAAGAACAACATCAATTCTGTTGCAGATCACCAGCTTGAGCATATATTCGATCTCACACAGATGTTTGTGGACAAGAAAATAAACGTGTTCTGATCTTTATCAGAACTTTTTCATCATTTTTCGACTAAATTAGAATAATTTTAAATTGCGTACCTGCATGTTAATTCATGAAATATGAGGAAACGTGGAATAAGGTTGAGGAATACATCACGAGGAAAGTAATAAGGGAACCTCCATACATGAAATCCGCCCTCAGGAGAAGCGTTGAAAACGGTCTTCCCCAGATAAGCGTTCCAGTTGCTGAAGGAAAGCTCATAAACATAATGGCAAAGGCCATAAATGCGAAAAGGGCACTTGAAATCGGTGTTCTGTGGGGCTATGGAACCATGAACATTGCATCCGCAATGGGAAATGACGGCATTGTGACAGGACTTGAAAGATCGGAAAAACATGCAGAAATAGCAAGGCAGAACATAAGGGAGGCAGGGCTTGAATCCAGGGTGGATATAAGAACGGGAGATGCAATGGAATCACTGATCAGGATGCGTGATTCACGGGAGGGCCTCTTTGACATGATCTTCATTGATGCTGATAAGGCCCCATATGCAGATTATTTCAGGATATGTCTTGATCTTTCGCATCGGGGAACAATCATTTTTGTGGATAACATGGTATGGAATGGCATGGTCATCGAAAGTGATTCTGATGATGAGGACGTGAAAGGCATAAGGAGACTGTACGATGAACTGGAGAAACATGATGGAATAGATGCCACAGTGATCCAGTCTGTGGGATCGAAAGGTTATGATGGTTTTGCAGTCATAAGGGTTCTTCGGGATACGCATAAGTAAGTTTTTATCGTAAAAAATCCTTACAGTTATCTGGGGGGCTGTGGGGTAGCTTGGTATCCTACGGGCTTTGGGAGCCTGAGACCCCGGTTCAAATCCGGGCAGCCCCATTGGGGTTTATGTTTACAATTGAGTTTCAGCCAGATATTTTCTGTTATCGGTTATTTTCAAGGGATTGATCTTCCTGCAACCAGACTGATGGTTGTATCCCCTCATGACATCATTTGTCACAGAATGCTTATATTGCACTGCTTTATTTTTCATGGAACCCGTATTTGAACTTTCAAGTTACTTGAAGCATTGATCTATCAAAATCACTTTATCACAGCATTGAATTTTCATTACTGAACCTGGTATGTTATTATA
>JAKAPZ010000094.1 GCA_021822985.1 Thermoplasmata archaeon
TCGCCCCCGCCTCGCCCGGTGCCCGCTCAATGAATACAGGGGTTATGTCAATGCCTTCCACGTCGAATCCTTTTGAAGCAAGTGGAATTGAGAATCTTCCATATCCACAAGCCAGATCCAGAACTCTCTCACCTTTTTTCAGTAATTTCAGAAGATAGGAAAGTTCCTTCTCAGTATGCTCCGCATTTTTTCTTTCCGAAAGCCAGTCCACTCCCATGCCAGTATAGAATTCTCTTGAAGTTTTCACCATGATAGTTCATCTTTTGAATGCAGATATACATTCCTCCCTACCGTGTTCAGTTTCTGCGGGGATATATTCATACATCAAGCACAGATATGCCTATGTCCTTGCACGTTTTTATCAGATCCTGATCAAAAGTGGCGAGAGATATACCCCTGCTCCTTGCTTCATGGGCAATAATCCAGTCATTGAAGTTCCTGAAGTTCAATTGGTTCTCCAAAATGAATGACGTGATTTCCGGAAGATTTTTGCTGGAGAGCCATGAAATAGTGCACCATTCCCCGCTTAACAATTCTTCCAGTTTCTCAATGCTCTGTTTTCCTTCAAGACCATATCTGGGAAGAATGAACCCCACTTCAATGATGGAAACAGAGCTTATGACAGGATCACCTAACTGATCAATCAATTCACCTGCTTTTTTATGAAAAGGAGAATTTTCGATGGTGTCATAAATCAGGACATTCGTGTCAATAACTGCATCCATCAGCTTTCCCCCTCCCACACCTTTTTTATCTCCCGGTCAACATCAAGTCCTGCATTCTCTTCATCAACAGTGAATGAAAGCCTTTTCCCGGAATTTCTTTTTGTTTCCCTGCTATTCTTCAGACGCTGGTTGATAACCCGTGAAATGTTCTTTGTGCTTCCATATTTCTCTATGGATTCCTTCACGATTTCCTCGTACAACTTATCTTCGAGGTTTATGGTGGTTTTGACCATGCATATGAATCTGAAAAGCATATAAACATTTTACGGTTAAATGAGATTATAGTTTACCACTGCCCGAACTTCTAAATTTATCCTTCAAAATATCAAAAAATTTGAATTTTTACTGTTCTTTCTTTCGATCATAATTCCCGTTTCAGGTTCAGTTCCATGTAACGGGCCCCCTTGAAATGATTGTTCCCATATTCAGGTATATCCACAAATCCGAGTTTGCTGTACAGAGACTGTGCAGCCTTCATTTCAGGAAGAGTGTCAAGCCTCATACCCGCATATCCTTTCTTCCCGGCCTCCAGAATGATGGCCTTCACAAGAAGTTTTCCTATTGAGAGGCCCCTGTATTCAGGCTTCACAAACAATCTCTTCATTTCGCATAGATCATCCGACAGGGGCCTGAGTACAACGCAACCAGCTGCATCATTATTGACAAATGCAAGCAGGACTGCACCTTCAGGCTCGGCGTAGTCTCCGGGAAATTCATCCATTTTATTTTGTTGCAGAAACTCTCATTCGAATTGATGTACGATTTGCAGTTAGTTTTACATTAATTTTTTAAGGATTCATATATATGAGAATAAGTTTCATGGAAGATTTGAATTTCAATGCTGAAGACCCTGGCGAGTTGAAACGTCATCTCTCCTTCAGAGATGTTTTCTTTCTCTCCTTTGGAGGGATGTCTCCACTGCTCAGCCTTCTGACTTATGGGGCAGTTGCACTTACTTATGGCGGGCTCATTGCACCAGTCATCATTGTCCTTGGCACCCTGCTTGTTCTGGTTAATGGCTTTGTTGTAATGCAGCTCTCCAAACGGTTCAGGACTTCCGGCGGATATTACACTTATGCATTTCAGGCCCTTTCAGACAGGGTTGGTTTCAGTACAGGATGGGTTTATCTGTTCTATGCACTGCTGTTTGGAATGGCATATGTAACTGGTGCAGTCTATGTCGTGTCTGTAATCTTCGGATTCCCAATTTATCTGACCCTGCCGGGAATAGTTTTGCCTGCATCTGTTTTTCTCATATTGGGCATAAAGCCGTCTGCAACCTATGCGATTTATACCGGAATAGCTGAAATATGCCTCATCCTTACAATAGTGGGCATTTCCTTCTATATTGGCGGAGGGTCAGCATACATACCTGATCCCATCACATACCATATTTCAGGAAGCGCTCTGGCCCTTGGGATTCTTTTTGCAATGGGCATCCCCACAGGTTATGGCGCCATTGCGCCAATCTCGGGAGAAGTGAAGAATGCTGAGAAAGTTGTGGGCAGATCGGCAATATCCGTCATATTGACTGGCGGACTGCTTGCTTCATTGTTCATCTACTCAATATCCAACCTTCTTTTCCAGACTGGTACTTCGTTCCCTTCAGGCTCAACTTCACTACCCATAGTGTCCATAATATCCGGTAAATTCTCAGTTTACAGCAGGTACCTTGCTTATGGGATCACCATTGCTGCAATTAATGACGGAATACTGGCAATACTCTCATTTGGGGCTGCAGCTTCCCGGACCATGTTCAGGATGGGATATGACAGGGCCTTTCCAACAGTCTTTGCGAAGAAATTGAAGAATCAGCCCATTGTTGCAAATTTTACGGTGGCTCTTGTGATCACAGTATTTCCGCTCATAATGTTGCTCTATTTTCCAATATCCTCCTCTTTCATAATCCTGGGAACAATTGCCTCACTGGGAGGCCTGTTCATACATATAATGGCTGGAACTTCTCTGCTGAGGATAGGCATTCGAAGGGGGAAACGCCTTGTCATCAGGGGAACGAAAAACTTCCTTGGCATATTGAGAGATTACAGGGAAGCTTTTCTTGCAGGAATAGCTTCATCAATCACTGCAATTGAACTGATCTATTCCGCATATTCCACGAAACTCGTATATGCAACACTGTTCCTGCTCTGGATAGTTGCGGGGTATGTGGTTCTGGACATCAGAGATGTGGTCACGAAAGCCCCATATGTTTCCCGCCTCACAAAGGGAGAAATATCTATTGCCGAGAGATTCAAGGATCTGACAAGCCTGAAGATAAGGAATGCACTTCCTGATGTAGCTGTCTCAGTGGATGATACCCTGAAATCAGCGGTGAATAAATGCATATCACTTGATGCGCAGGGTGCAGTGGTGATAGACAATTCCTCCATACCTGTCGGAACACTCACACTGAGGGATGTTTTCATGCTGTCAGAAAGTGAACTTGAACGCATCAGAGTAAGAAAATGGTGGCTTGACAGGCCAGTTCTTGTGAAAAATGATACCGGAGTCCTGGACATCATAAAGATATTCAAGGAAACGGGGGTTCCAATCCTCGGCATCGTGGATGAAGATGGAAAGTTTTCAGGTACCGTAAGGGAAAGAGAGGTCATACTGGCCCTTGGCGGCCTTGAAAGGAAGTCACGTTCACAGGTAGAGACCTGATTCAATGACGATTTAGAAGTAAGGAACTCACCTGGAATGCATTCGGGGAATCACTGCTTTCCGGAATCAATGTTTCTGAATTCGCCCCTGATGAATCCGTCATTCTCAATTATGCTGACAGAAGCACCAACAGCTGAGGATATATCTTCAAGAGTCTTCCTGCCCAGAAGATGCTCCTTCATCATTCTTCTTGAGAATTTTCCGTCATCAGCCACTTCATAAACGATGAACCTGCCTTCAGAAGTTAATCTTGACATTATGTTCTTCACCGAGTCTTCCCTGTCTTTCCAGTGATGGAAGGACATTGTGCTTATTATCAGATCATACTTCCCGGTTCCCGGAATGGATCTGCTGCTTCCGGGGGAGAAAGTCAGCCTGTTGCCGAGATTGTTTTTTGAAGCCTTTTTCCCTGCAACCCTGATCATGTGCCTGGATGGTTCTATGCCATTTGCCTTCAATTCCGGATTCTTCTTCAGGAGCATTATGAGAACAGTTCCCGTTCCTGATCCAATATCCAGTATATTTTCAAATTTCCTGGACTCAATATCCTTCAGCACAAAATTGTAGAATTTGCGAATTGTTCCGCTAAGTAAAGTAGCATTGAACATCCTGCTTGCCAGAAACCCAAACTTTTCTTCTCCGCTCACATATAGGCTATCCGTATCACTCAATGAAAACACCTTCATTCAAACCTGATGCATCTTATGGAGTACTCAATACCTTTCAGTATCAAAACTTTTTCTGAAATTCATGCTTTTTATTCATGGCAGGATTTAAAAACTTCCCTTTTTTCAACATAACAAGAAACCTTTTACTTAAA
>JAKAPZ010000095.1 GCA_021822985.1 Thermoplasmata archaeon
AGTACTATTACCTGCGAGGATGAGATAAAAAACTTGAAAATGGCAATTTAGTGCCATATGCTAAACTCAGATGGATTGAAATTCTCGGAAAAAGAGTTTATGATCCTACTTTTGTTCTTATGGAAATCGGTGATGATATGCTTATCGGTCACGAGATAATGCAACAGATCAATTTATCCATAGATCTTAAGAATCATAGGATTTCAATAATAGAATAAGCGTACCTATAATGGTGGATTAGTGCTCCTTTGAAGCTTAATGGGATGTGGCCATAATCATCTGTTAATATTGCATAAAGGATGAATACTTCTGCATTGAGGAATGCGTATTTTGTAAATACACACTAACAAATCCAGCAAGTGAAATTAGACAACAGCTACAATGTGATGATGCTTAAAATTTTGCCAATTTGTTGAAAAAAGGAAATAGGGATTCCAACTGCAATTATAACGCCCCGGCCGGGATTTGAACCCGAGTCACAGGCTCGACAGGCCTGTATGATAGGCCACTACACTACCGGGGCCCTACTGGTTAAGGGTAATTACATATATCTTATAAAATTTGTTGAAAAATGCAAAAAAGACTGTTGATAACCTTTGTCCCGTAAGCCATGATTAATACAGGCATTGTAAAATACCTGATTTCTCATGTAAGAATATGAGCAGAAGATTGTACATTGGCGTTATAGGGGGAAGTGAACCCGGGGAAAAACATCGAAAAATTGCATATGATGTAGGAATTAAGCTTGCTGAAAAAAATGCTGTCGTGATTTGTGGTGGCCTGAGTGGTGTTATGGAGGAGGTCTCCAGAGGTGTCAGGGATAATAACGGTACTGTGATTGGAATCCTTCCGGGAGAGACGAGGAATAATGAAAACGGATATCTCACATACAGCATTACAACAGGAATTGGATATGCAAGGAATTTTTTTGTGGTGAGAGCTTCAGAGGCATTGATTGCCATTGATGGTTCCAATGGAACTCTTTCTGAAGGATCATTTGCAATTAGTGAAGGAAAGGATGTCATTGGAATTGACAGCCATGTGCTGAAGAAGACAAAAACAAATGAAGGGAATTATTATCCGGTCGATAGTGCAGAGGAAGCAGTATCTCTGGCAATGGAATGCGCGGAGAAATTTATCAGGAAACGCCCTCATGTTTCAGAGTATGTTTCATGACTGTTTTCTCATCGGTAAAATATGCATCGAAGCCTAATTTTCTCAGCCTCGATGCAAAATGTGCACTCTGGAGTCCTTTCTTGCAGTACAGTATTACAGGCTGATTCCGATCCATTGACTCTACCTGTTTGCCTATTTTTGCAGGATTGGTGTGTATTGCCCCTTCAGGATGCCATGTTTCGTACGATTTTAAATCCCTCATATCCATATACACTGCATGCTGTGGAAGAGAGTCTTTGACAGTGTGAAAAGATAAACTTTCCATGAATGAATTGATCTGAGAGCCCTTTATCTTGGTTATTTCACTCTCTGATGGCTCATAGGAAGCTATATTATTCATGTCATGCTCAAGTTCCTCTTTCCTGATCTTTGTGATAGGGGTATCGCTGAACAGTGAACAGAAATCGCCAAGCGAAGTTGCTTCAAATGTCCCTATTTCTCTTGCAGTGGATATTATCCAGTCCTTATCCATCCCGATCAGGGGCCTGTGGACCGGAAATTCCATTCCCCTGCTCAATTCCATGAGATTCTCCGGGGTCTGGGAGGATACCTGTCCGGATGATTCACCAGTAATAATGCCGCAGTAATTCTTCTCTTTACATAATTTTTCAGCCATGTTGTAAATGAACTTCTTAAAACTTACATTCCCATATTTCAGCTTTCCCCTGAAAAGGTACTGATCCATAAGACGTGTGATATCAAGCATATATATGTCCGGATCATAGCCGTTATACCATCTGTCGTAAAGTTTCCCTGCAGCTTTTAAAAATTCAACTGTGTCAACAGGATGAGCCATGGATATGAATAACATATCTGCAGGTGATCCTCTCCTCATCATCATCCATGTGGCAACTGGTGAATCAATACCTCCGGAAACCAGTGAAATCATTCTGCCTTCTGTCCCCAATGGAAGGCCACCGGGGCCATCAAACCAGTTCTTAATTATAAATGCCCTGTTGTCCCTTATCTCCACCTGTATCTCCACATCCGGTTCGCTAAGGTTTATCCCCGATGAATACTTGTAAAGGGCATCGCCTATCATCCTGTCCATTTCTAAGGATGTAAAATTGTGTGTGCCAGATCTTCTAACCCTTGAAGCGAATGTTTTCCCTGTTACCTTATCAGAAAATAGTCTGGTAATTTCACTCAATATATCTTCAGGGGCCCTGAATGCCATGAATAATACTTCAGAGAAGGACTTTATCCCCATTACATCAATCAACGAATTTTCTGCAGAGGAGTCAGTTACTGCATATATCCTCCCTCTTTCCCTGAAAAATTCACCATGAATGCCATTTTTCTTAAGTGCAAACTTAATGTTTTTGATAAGCCTGAGTTCCATGGAATTCCTTGTGCTCTTGCCTTTGAGGCCAATCTCTGAATATCTTATAAGATAGAGTTTCTTGCCATTCAGATCCTGATTCCAGTATAAATTGGAGTTTCCTTTGTTATCCATTTTCTCGCCTCAACCTCCCTTAATCTTTGTGTTACCTTCATCCATGAATAAAGGTCATCTGTTTCGTACAACACTACAAACTCCTGATCACCGATGCCGAATGAGTAAGTTGTGTATGACAGAATATCTTTATTGTTTTCATCTGTCATTGCAACCTTGATATGCTCATCCATTACTTCTTTTCTTTTATCAAATGGCAGAAGGTACCATTCGTTAGATTTTGACATCGGATATACGATCAAAAATTTCCTTTTGCTATTGCTTATTTGCTCTTCAATGTTTAATGAGTTTTTCAAATATGGAGACCTTTCGTATATTGATAAGTAGCTTTCTGAAATGACTATTGAATGTTTAATTGAAAAATCCTTGATTTGATCCTTCAAAGTAAGGAAACTTTCAGGGTTGTCTGCTGTACACCAAATAATATAATCGCAATCTGCCCTGAGAGATTTGAAAATACCTAAAGTTTTGATTTGGTATGATTTTATACCAGATAGATTAGCTTTCAACTCTTGTTCAATCGCTTGATTGTGATCTGTGCTTTTAAGAATTGTGATATAGAAATAAAGCTCCTTTGCATCCCGCATAATCCCTAATATTTTTTAAAATTATAATGTTTGCTTTGAATTTTTATAAAAAATATATGATCCTTAAAATTTGAAAAATAATAAGAATAAAAATAAAAATTATTTAAAAAATAAAAAAAATAAAATTTAAGTAACTGTTCCAGACGAGTATATCACAGAACCCGAATATGTCAGTTGAACAGTAATAGATGTTACTTGAGCTGTGTTAGTAGCGGTAATCTGATAATCAGAACCACCAGTAAAATATGGTACAGTAGAAAGTATAGCAGAGTGTGTCAATGGGGAAGTTCCTAGATTTCCAGAGTAGGTAACCGATCCACTAGATCCACATGTCACTGTAATAGATACAGCTATTTTTGAACTGCTTACATTGTTTGCTGAGAAAGAAGTGACATTAAGATAAATTGATGTATCATAACCTGAAGTTGCTGGAGTAGAACTGAATTGTGGTGAGACGCTCGCAGTTGCCGCCGAGTTTGCTGCTCCATGTGTGAATCCTCCAAGTATTGTTACTAGTGTTGCTGCAAGAACAACTGTTATGGCTATGAGCAATATAGTTGCAATTATTGGGGAAACTGCCTTATCATCCTTTGTTATTATTAATTTCATATTGATACAGATAGATTAAAAAATGTATTTAACTATTACTATATGCGAAGAATTTTTTCCTATGTTACGTAATTATAAATATTTAGAAAAATATCCATCTGTATACATTTTGAATGTTAATTTTTAACTTTAACTCTGCAACTTTTTAGGGAATATATTTATTCCAAACGTTGATCTTGCTTTGCAGATGATTCAGTTATTTCTGACATGATGAATTTCTTTCCCTCCACTATCTAGTAGACTCCGGGAACTTCAGTGTAAACGCCCATTCAAATTTACCCATTTTCGTCCATTGAAAAGTATCCAAAAAAGGTCATTGAATATTTACCACCCCCCGCATGTTCATGCCGGAGATGGTAAATGCGTTAACAGCGGAGGAT
>JAKAPZ010000096.1 GCA_021822985.1 Thermoplasmata archaeon
AAGAATACTGGTGAGAGCGTGCAGAGAATAGTTGAATATCATTTCATGGGCCATATCAAATTCCCAATTTGCTTAGTTATCAATTGAATGATACTGATCTTATAGTTCTGGAAATTTTACCTTTGACCATACGTATGTAAGCGGCATCTGACTGAGAATTGTACTCCAGAGGTATTTATTCACGATATATGATCAAAGAAGATATCAATAAACTTCGCCGTCTTTCGAGGCTGTCAAACTATATAGAAGTTGTAATATTTGCATTTGGGCAGAGAAATGAGTGTTGAATTTCACCATTGGGCAATCATTATTAGATTGTATTACATGTATTACATGTGACTGGATTGAATGAAAACAATAATGATGTTCTCGTGGTGAGGAAGATTAACAAGGAAGTGTATAAACGATTCAGAAAGAAAGCCATGGATGAAAACAAAACAGTTGGAGAAGCACTCAACCAGGCAATGAATTACTGGCTTGCGAGGGAAGATGAATTAAAGGGGCCGGATATTAAGAATATTCAGAAACTGAATGGACTGGTAAAGATCAGTGACTCTGTAAACTGGAGCGTGGATATCGATGAGATACTTTACGGGGACTCAAATTGATATTCCTTGATACAAGCCTGCTTGTGGCATACATTGTTGATAAGGACAGCAATCATGGAAGAGCCATTTCATTGATCAATGATATTGTCTCTGGCAAATATGGTTCAGCAGTAACATCTGATTATATTTTTGATGAGACTGTGACAGTTGTGCTTGTGAGAACCAAATCCATGGAAGCCGCTGTCACATCCGGAAGACTGATCAGGGAGTCTGTTGCCATCCTCCCTGTAGGTGACAGTGTCTTTGAGAAATCCTGGAATATCTTCAAGAATCAGCGGTCCACCATGTTCAGTTTCACAGACTGTACAATACTTGCATTGATTGCTGAAAATCACGTTGATAGGCTCGCCACTTTTGACGGTGAGTTCCAAAACTCTGACTCTTTCAAAGTGATTGATCAATAGAGCGTTTCCTGCCTATTCTTCTATACAGGATTTAAAAATAGTTTTATATGGGCCTGGCCGGATTCGAACCGGCGATCTTCGCTGTGTGAGAGCGACGTCATGACCACTGGACTACAAGCCCCTCTGCCTTAATTTTTACCTAACTTAAATTTTTTATGTTTCGATACGCCTGATGCAGCTAATCAGTTTCATCGTTAATGGAGAATACCTTTGTCCTGCTCCTCATCCCGGACATGAATTTTATCTTAGATTCAGGCACTTTCAAATGCTGGGATATCTGGCGGATGACGTCCCTGTTTGCCATGTTGTTTTTTCTTTCTGCCTTAGTGTGGATGATGAGAATCCCATTTTCCATGAAGGGCCCCCTGGAACCGCTCATCACCCTGACCTTTATGATCATATATGGATGTTCAATCCCTCATGGAATTTGTGTCAATGACAAACCTGTATCTGACATCGGAATTCACCGTTCTCAGGTATGCCTGATCAATGTAGTCTGCGTTTATGTTCTCAACGTCTGCAACAATCCCATGCTTTCCGCAGAAATCAAGCATCTCCTGTGTCTCCCTTATTCCCCCTATGTTTGATCCTGCGAGGGATTTTCTTCCTCCGACAACCGATCTGGCATTCACCGTGTAATTGTGCCCTATCTCAGGCAAGCCCACAATGACCATTGCACCCTCGGGTTTCAGGAGCGACAGGTAAAGATCAAGATCATGAAGTGCAGGGATGGTATCAAGAATGAAATCAAATTCATCCCTGTGCTTCTTAAGGGAATCCATGCTGCCGGAAAGAACCACATCTTTTGCACCGAGCCTTCTTGCCTCATCAGCCTTCTTCTGGTTTCTTGTGAGGACTGTCACATCGGCACCAAGCGCATTTGCTATCTTAACACCCATATGCCCCAGTCCTCCAAGCCCTGCAACCGCAACCCTGCTCCCCTTTCCAATCTTCCATTTCATCATGGGCGAATAGGTTGTTATGCCTGCACAGAGCAGTGGCGCACTTCCTGCAGCATCAAGATTTTCAGGCATTTTCAGCACGAAACTTTCCTTAACGACAATATCTGTGGAATATCCCCCATATGTCCTCCTGCCCGTGAACACATCAGGAGAGTTGTATGTATAGATTCCCTTTCGGCAGTAGTGTTCATTCCCCGCTTTGCAGTGCTCGCATTTTCCGCATGAGTCAACGAGACAACCGACACCAACCCGGTCTCCCTTTTTGAATCTGGTCACACCGGGGCCCACTTCCTCAACTGTTCCCACAATTTCATGCCCGGGAATGACAGGATATTCTGCCCCTCCCCATTCATTCCTTGCGGTGTGAATATCGCTGTGGCATATTCCACAGTGATCTATCCTTATGCTTACATCATCATTTTCAGGCGATCTTCTTTCAATCTGTAATTTTGTGAATTTTTCCCTCTGTCCCCTTACTCCATAAGCTGAAACCGTTTCCATCCTTTTCACATATTCCATATGGAACTTTAAGTTAATAACAGTTAAGTCACTCAAACTGAACATGTCCGTATTTTACCATTCCATCATGAATGCCCGGGCACATAGATTATACTGAATTTTTTGGAAAAACTTAATTAAATTGTCTCAATACGTTTATGCTCTATGAAATAGTATGCCTGATGCATGATGGCATATGACGATGTGGAGCGATAACTTGCTCTATCACAATGGGCCTCTGCATGAGTATAGGATCTGTTTCCTGCCATGAAATGTCGATCAGAGATGGGCGAAAAAATCCCCGTGGGTCAGTGGAATCACGATAATGACTGATTCCCGTTAGATCGGGGAAAATTCAAGTGATTAAGATGGATGGAAACGATGTGGAACTGAAAAATCCAAAGGTCGACGATATAGTATCTGTTGTGAAGAGATACTTAATGCCCTATGAAATTGAGGTCAACCCCTTTTCCGTCAGATTCAAATTCCTGGACAGTGACAATCCGGAAGTTTCCCAAAACTTTTCCCTGATCTATAAGGAACTCTATGATATGGGTTACCTGACAAGAGTCGTGAGGGATTATGAAAATTATATAGAGGTATTCCAGAACCAGCAGAGAAAATATGTCTCAAGCAAGGTGAATGTTGTTATGCTTGCCCTCACAATTCTTTCAACACTCTATGCAGGCTACCTCTTCTCTCTTGACTTTGTGGCCCCGGGCCCCAACAGCTACTGGCAGGCCCTTCTGTATGGCGCCGTGTTCTTTTCAGCGCCCCTGCTCACCATCCTTGGAATACATGAGCTTGGGCATTTCTTCGTTGCAAAGCATTATGGGTTGAGGGCCTCTTTGCCTTTCTTCATACCATTCGTACCCCTTGGCTACTCCATTGGGACCTTTGGAGCATTCATATCCATAAGGGATCCATTTCCCAACAGGAAGATCATGACAAATATTGGTGCAGCGGGCCCCATAGCAGGCTTCCTGACTGCTTTTCCCCTTCTCTTTGTGGCAAATTACCTGCAGGGATCAATAGCCCCTGTGGGTCACTTCATACCATATTTCCTCCACTATCCCCAGATATACACATTCCTGAACCTCATAATGCCTGCAGGTACGCCCGTATTTCCCATGGTTCTCGCTGTATGGGTCGGAATATTTGCGACCGCAATGAACCTCATACCTGTGGGCCAGCTTGACGGCGGGCATATAGTGAGGGGGATTGTAGGCAGGAGAGCTTCCGTGATCAGCTACATATTCCTGATGTTTCTGATCCTGCTGAGCTATTTTTACCTGGGCTGGATGCTGATAGCATTCCTCATGCTATTTTTGGGGCTGAACCATCCGCCTGCACTGGACGATACTGCACCAGTTGGAAAGCTTCAGATTGCAATAGGGATATTTGCACTGATCATTTTCCTCATTTCGTTCACATACATGCCCTTCTATACATAAACTGAGGTGGAAAAATGCTTCTCTCATTTGTTTATCTGCACCAGGATGCACCGAAAAAATCCACCATGAAGAAACTGGAAAGGTTTGGAATTGCTTCAATTATACAGGTGAGGGATGCGGGGAGGAAACTGGTGCTTCGGGGGGATGCTGAACAGACACTCACTGCGAAAGACAGGAATCTGGTTCTCTCAAAGGGAATATGCATAATTGAGGGATCATGGAAGCAGGGTGAACTCCTGAACAGAACAAGGTACAGACTC
>JAKAPZ010000097.1 GCA_021822985.1 Thermoplasmata archaeon
CATGTCAACCCTGATGCAGCTCACAACATCACAGTGTACAGAACCGGAAGGCGGGCCGTTGTATCCGGTGGCAAGCACATGCTTGTCCCTGACAATTACTGCTCCCACTCCCCTGCGCACACAGTTTGATCTGAGGGCTGCAAAATGAGCCATTCCCATGAAGTACTGATCCCATGTCGGCTGGCGCTGTTCTGCCACTGAGGATCAATCCACATCCATGGTGCTAACTTTCTTGCTCTTCGTTTTTCCGGTCTCGTCCAGTTCTGTGAACCTGCCGGATAACTTCTCCAGCACCTTTGGAAGTGTCGTGTATTCCATGTCCTCTTCCGGAAGCCTGTGCGGCTCAAAGGGCCCCATGCGCCTGATGTAATCTGCAACATCATTTGCCTTCTGCCTTGCGTTATCGAAAGCGGGATCATCAAACATGTCAACTGGCCCGTTAAGTTTCTTGTCCTTGTAGACAAACCCAAGGCCTGCGACTTTTGGTGGCCCATCGAATCTTGACATTTTTGAATTCTTGAGTCCCACCGGCATGAGCGGACCGTTGAATGAGCCCCTCATCCATCCCGAAACGAGGTATGGGTGTGTGAATGCCTCCATGACCTCTCCTGATGCGGGAAGCCCTGACTGTATCCTGACTATTCCTGCTGGATCGTCCTTTCCGACATATTCTCCTGCAATGAATGAAAGCTTGTCTGTGGTTATGACAGCAACATTCTCTCCGGGAAGTTTCTCATGATCATCCCTTGTGTAAACTCTCTTTATGACATATCTTCCCTTGGTACCGATGAGTGATATTATATCATACATCTCTTCAGGGGCCTCAAGAACTATGCTCTTTGCCTTGACTATATCCCATATCTCGAACTTGAAACCTGCATGCATGTTCTGGTCTATAACAAGTCCCGGAGTGTTGAATGGATCTGCAAACATCCTGAATATTGGATAATTGAATGCTCCCGGCTCGGTTTTGTCCATCATGAATACTATGAAAGGCTCGCTCTTCCTCGGTGTTATATCCATCTCTGCTATCCCGGGGCCCATTCCCTTTATATTCCCTGAGAATGAATCCTTCAGGAGATCCTGCCCGGCTCCATAGAGACCAAGTTTCTTTGCAATATCTGTTCCTGACTTGAATGCATCCCATGCAAGCTTGTGCACTTCTGAAGCGTTGATTCCGTTTCCATGAACCATTGTTATCTGGATATCGTCTCCAATGTAGCTGATATGGTGATCCCAGATTATCCCTTCACCCTGCTCTTTCACATGCTTTTTTACTGCTGCCACTACATCCTCATGAACCGTAGTGTGACCCGGAAGACTGCCGATATCTGCCTTAATGTGTGTGATAGTGGTTTTCATCACGTATAGATGTTAAATTCCTATATAAAACGTTTCTGGAAATTAGAATCGTTATTTATGGGAAACACGATTCGTGCAGCAACCTGTTGAAGAACCTCCTGCAGCAAAGCGCTGAACGGAATTGGATTCGCGACAGACCTAAACATTTAAACGTATTCCATATACAGGTATATGGCAGAAATGACACAGGAAGAGATAGATGTGCTTCAGTACGTCAGGAGATTTGCAAGGGAAGAGATCAGGCCCCTGGCAAAAAAGATAGATGAAGAGAAGACTGTGCCTCAAAGTTTAATTGACAGGATGAAGGAACTTGGACTCTTTGCAAGCTATGTCCCAAAGGAGTACGGAGGATATGGCATGAGCTTCCAGTTCCTGATGCATGCAATAGAGGAAATTTCCATGGCATGCCCCAGCACAGCCCTTGTGCTTGACGGGGCCCTCACGCTCTTTGCGGAACCGGTTCTCATGTTCGGAAGCGAAGATCTGAAGAAGAAATACCTTGGAATGGTAGCGGAAGGAACCATTGGGGGCCTTGCACTGACAGAACCCGGAGCGGGAAGCGATGCAGCAGCCATAAAAACAACTGCAGTGAAGAAGGGAAACAATTATGTCATAAACGGCACAAAGATATTCATCTCAAACGGAAGGCTTGCAAAATTCTACGTTGTGGATGTTGTTACAGAACCGGGTAAGGGCCACAGGGGAATATCCACATTTGTCGTGGACGCTGATGCACCGGGCCTCAACATATCAAGGGACATAGAAAAGCTCGGGATTAAAGGATCCTCAACAGTGGAACTTGTGTTTGACAATGTTGAAGTTCCCGAATCGAACATCGTGGGAAAGCTGAACGAGGGATTCAGGGTTGTCATGGAAACGCTTGATGCAGGCAGAATTGGCATTGCATGCCAGGCTTTGGGAATAGCAAAGGCAGCCTTCAGGGAAGCAGTGGAATATGTACAGCAGAGAAAGCAGTTCAACCAGACACTTTCAAATTTTGAGGCAGTCCAGTTCATGATTGCTGATATGGAAACGTCCATTAGTGCTGCAACCCTGCTCACATATGATGCAGCAAGGAGATGGGATGAGCACCTTCCCTGCGTGAAGGAATCTTCCATGGCAAAACTCTTTGCATCGGACACCGCAATGAAGGTAACCACAGATGCTCTCCAGCTCTTTGGAGGATATGGATACACAACAGATCTTGATGCCGAGAGGCATATGAGGGATGCGAAGATAACCCAGATATATGAGGGGACAAACCAGATTCAGAGACTCATCATATCAAGGGAAGTGCTGAAGGAACTTTCATCCATGTGATTGAAAGCACACCCCCTCTTTTCTTTTGAGAGACAAATCTCTGTCAATGTCCTGTTATAACAATATTAAATTTTCAACAGGTTCTTGATATATTCTGAAGTCTCTTTTTCGTGCAAATATAAAATATCTATTTGCAATCCATAATGCATGCCTGTTTACTCTGAAAAGGATCGGGGAGCAAGAATAGAGTTCACGTACCATGGATCGAAGTACAGTGGAACTGTTCTCGGGAAGAACGGAGATTATTACAATATCAAGATGGAGAACGGATACGACGTTTTCATTATTCCTGAACAGGTGCAGATTGTGGAGAGTGCAAAGAGTCATGCTGCCCCAAAGGTGAATAAGGTCAGTATAGCAGGTGAGGGAAAGGAGATATCGCTCATAACCACCGGAGGAACCATTGTGAGCAGGATAGATTATACCACCGGAGCCGTATTTCCCTCACTTGACATAACAGATATTACATCAAAATTCCCATACATTGAGGAAAAATTCAGGATTAGGCATGTCAACTTCCTGAACATACTCAGCGAGAATATGGAGCCTGATAACTGGATTGGAATTGCAGAGACCGTGGTGAAGGAGAGCAAAAGATCCAGTGGAATCGTGATTACACATGGAACAGATACCATGTCCTACACTGCAGCAGCCCTATCCTTCATGTTGAAGGAACTGTCAGTCCCCGTTATTATGACAGGTTCGCAGAGGAGTTCCGACAGACCAAGCAGTGATTCATTCCTGAACATGGAGGGTGCAATCAATTTCGCAGGAACAGAGATTGGTGAGGTGTGCATTGCAATGCATGAAACCATGAGCGATGAGAGAATTGCACTCATGAGGGGAGTCAGGGCGAGAAAAATGCATTCCACTCGAAGGGATGCTTTTAAGAGCATAGGAGAGAGGCCCATAGGATTTTTCCAGGATGGAAGGGCTGAAATTAAGGAAAGCCACAGGAAACCTGATCAGTCCACAGAAATGGATGGAAAGCTGGAGAGAAGGGTCGGAATGATTTATTTCCATCCGGGAATGGAGATAGAGGATCTGGAAAGGTATATGGAGAAGAAGAAGGGAGTGGTGATCATGGGCACAGGCCTTGGGCACATGGGCGTGAAGTTCCTTGACACGATCAGGAACTACACAGGAAATGGAGGGAAGATTCTCATGTCAAGCCAGTGCATTATGGGCCCCGTAAATCTTGACGTCTATGCCACCGGTAGGGAACTTGTTTCTGCAGGAGTGACATGGGTTGAGAATATACTCCCGGAAGTTGCAATGGTGAAGATGATGTATGTGCTGGGCAATTATGAGGATGCGGACTTTGAAAGAATCATGAGGACGAACATGAAAGGAGAGATCCTCTGCAGGGAACAGGCTGGTGATTTCTGAATGGATTCCTTCCCGAAAAACGCAATGATAGGGCTTGAGGTTCACATGCAGATAAGAACGGGTAAACTGTTCTGCAGGTGTGGATCAGAAGGAAAGGAAAACGGCCATTCC